>JANQSK010000582.1 GCA_028284105.1 Anaerolineae bacterium | reverse complement strand
GATTTAGATATTGCTGCTGAATTGAGCCAAAATGCACACCGCCTATCTCTTGAATGGAGCCGGATTGAGCCACAACCAAGCCAATTTAATCAAGATGCCATCGATCGTTATCGAGATTTACTGAATGCTATGCATGAAAGAGGCATTGAGCCTATGGTGACACTTCACCATTTTAGTAATCCCATCTGGCTGACCGAAAAAAAAGATTTTAATAGTGGCATTGTTGTCGATTATTTTAAACGGTATGTGGAAAAGGTTGTTGATTCACTAGGGGATATCATCCCAAAATGGATCACTATCAATGAACCGATGGTTTATGTTGCGTTTCGCTATTTAGCTGAAGAGTTCCCAGAGCCTTCATCTAAAGGATGGATTGGGGCGCTTCAAGCAATTCGAAACATGCTTCGATGTCATGCCGTTGCTTATCACGCGATCAAAGAACGCTATCCTCAAGCAGAGGTTGGTCTTGCAAAGAACGTCCCGATTTTTCAACCGTATCGGGATGGCAATATGTTTGACGATTGGATGAGTAAGCGCCTACACTATCTGTTTAATGTGATGTGGATGAAAAGCATGACTAACGGCCGTTTTTATTGGCCAGCTGGCCGAGAGCGTATTCCCCATTTGGCCAATAGTTATGACTTTATTGGTCTGAACTACTACAGTCGTTATTACACAACCTTTCCCCCGCCTAAGAACTTTGTGTTGCAAGAGTGGAAACCTGATGCACAAGTCACAGATGGCAATTATGGTGAGGTTTATCCTGATGGATTATTCCAAGCGATTAACTTTTTGATGGCGTATAAGAAGCCAATCTACATTACTGAGAATGGTTGCCCTGATGCCGCAGATGAAATACGGCCGTCTTTTATCTTGCGACATCTACGTGAGGTGTGGCGCGCCATAAGCTTTAACTTTCCCATCATGGGATATTATCATTGGAGCCTGATCGATAATTTTGAATGGCATAATGGTTGGACACAGCGATTTGGTCTGATTGGGCTTGATCTTGAAACGCAAGAACGCACTATTCGCCAAAGCGGTCACCTTTATGGTGAGATTTGCAAGACAAGCACGGTCAGTAGTGAGATGGTGGAAAAATATGCACCGCAGCTCATGCCAACCCTCTTTCCAGGACAAAGCCCTGACGAGAGGATGTGATATAATATTGATTCAAATTGGGCCACATATGCATCGTGCGTCCAGCTAATCAAATAAACTAAAGTAATCACAAATGAAGGGCGTTTTCCACACTGAAGAACATATATAAACGTCCTTGAATTTTAACGATAAAAGGAGAGTGTAAGATGTCTGGACATTCAAAATGGTCTACCATTAAACACAAAAAAGCCGCGACAGATAAAAAACGCGGAAAACTCTTTACACGCTTAGCAAAGGAAGTCACCATCGCCGCCCGTGAAGGAGGGGGCGACATCGACTTTAATCCCAGACTCGCCCTCGCAGTTGAAAAAGCCAAAGCTGCGAATATGCCAAAAGACAATATCGAACGGGCTGTTAAACGAGGCACTGGCGAGCTCGAAGGTGGTCAACTCGAAGAGATTATGTACGAGGCATATGGACCTCATGGCATTGGGATTTTGATTGAGGTTGTGACTGATAATCGAAATCGTGCAGTTGCTGATGTTCGTCACATGGTCAGTAAAAACGGTGGAAACCTTGCCGAAAATGGGTCAGTTGGCTGGCAGTTCACGCGTAAAGGTTACATTGCGATTACTGATGAGATTGATGAAGATGAGCTGTTTATGGTTGCTGCGGAAGCAGGAGCCGATGATGTGCAATCGGGCGAGGTCAATGAGGTATATGCTGAGATTGAGGTCTTTCAAGATGTTCAAAAAGCACTTCGAGAGGCCGGTTACAATTTAGCAGAAGCAAATCTTATCTATGATCCTAATAACCCAATGGCTTTGACTCCAGATCAAACGATTCAGGTCATGAAGTTTATTGAAGCAGTAGAAGATGTTGACGATGTGCAAAATGTACATTCGACGCTAGAAATTACAGATGATGCTATCGCCGCAATGGAAAGTGCATAATGCGGATTATTGGTCTTGACCCTGGTACAGCAACTACAGGATATGGGATAATTGATGCTTCACCAGATGAGCTCATTCCTGTCACTTATGGGGTCATTACCACATCACCCAAACTCGACATGCCTCAGCGCTTACAGCAAATTTATCAAGAACTTACAGATCTGCTTGATGAATATAAACCTGTTTCTGCTGGGGTTGAAGAGCTTTTTTTTGGACGCAATGTTACAACAGCCATTACAGTGGGGCAGGCGCGGGGCATACTCTTGTTGGCTTTGGCGAATGCGCAAATTCCTATCAAAGAGTATGCGCCAAATAAAATAAAAGATGCTGTTGTAGGGTATGGCAAAGCTAACAAGGCTCAGGTCCAACTGATGGTTCGCAATATGCTCAACCTAACAGAAACACCCAGACCTGATGATGCTGCAGATGGTTTGGCAATTGCCATTACACATTATCATTATCAGCGTTTTGAGTCGCTGTATGATTAAGTGAAACGAAGTTCCTGTTGTGAATAAAATGACAGCTTCAAATTCCGTTTCCTCAAGGTTCCGAAGCTTTTGTTAACAAGTTGTTCAATTTAGAAACTTCGGAACACTTAAGTAGTTTTATTATGATAGCGAATGTTTCAGGTTCAATTTTAGATATTGAAGATGTAAGTGTCGTCGTTGCTGTTGGCGGCATCGGTATTCGTGTCTTTGTACCTAAGAACGTGCTTGAAAATGTTGGGGGTGTGGGACGCCAAATCCAATTGTTCACACACATGATTGTACGGGAACAGGAGCTTTCTCTGTATGGTTTTGAATCAAGAGAAGATTTGAAGCTATTTGAAACTTTATTAAGTGTCAATGGGGTTGGCCCAAAAGTCGCGTTGGCCATACTAGGGTCTTTGAGTCC
>JANQSK010000551.1 GCA_028284105.1 Anaerolineae bacterium | reverse complement strand
GTATACATGAGCTGGCAGAGTTTATCGAATCTTTGCCTAACTTTAATGATGACCCTGCAATGGTAACCGAACGCATATTAATGGACATTCAAATTGTCTGGTATGAGGAGGCTTCAAACCTATGACGTCACAAGCCGGATCAGGCGCCATACCTGGAGATGTCGTTGTTCCTGATGAGTTAAGTAACAACGTTTTCATCACCAATATCGCAAAGCTTCTTGACCCAGTTTATAACTGGTCTCGTCGCAACTCAGTTTGGCCAATGGTATTTGGTCTTGCCTGTTGTGCTATTGAAATGATTTGCACCGCATCTAGCCGATATGATTTAGCTCGTTTCGGTATGGAAGTGTTTCGTGCAACTCCCCGTCAATCAGATCTCATGATTGTATCAGGGACAGTGACTAAGAAAATGGTTCCGACCATTGTTCGTCTGTATAACCAGATGCCTGAACCACGTTATGTGCTTAGCATGGGTGCTTGTGCTTCTGGCGGTGGTCCTTTTAAAGAAGGGTATAACGTTGTTGATGGGATTGATAAATTTATTCCTGTTGATGTTTATGTCCCAGGTTGCCCACCAACCCCTCAAGCCCTAATTAATGGTTTAATCGCTTTGCAAGAAAAAATCGACCAACAATCCATCGCGACAGTGCCTTGGTATCGTAAAAATGATCCAACAGCTGAGATGGTTCCTGTACCTGTTTTAGGGCCAGACCTCGTTGACTTGCGCCAAGTAGATATTATCAAAGCAGAAGCTGCTAAAGCCGCTGAAGCAAAAGCTGCTGCAGAAGCTCAAGCCGCTGAGCAAGCTGCTGAACCAGCATCATAATTTTTGAGTGAAAAGGATTTTTCCATGAGTGACATGGTTGCAAATTCACCAGAAGCAGATGGCGCACCTGATGTAAATAACAGCCCAGCTGAAACCGTAGCCGCCATCCTCAAAGAGCGATTTCCCGAACATGTAACAGATGATACCCGTGATGGGTACGAAGGTTTGATGGTTACACCAGATAAGATCGTTGAAGTAACTACAGCATTACGAGATGAACTCGGATTTAACTATTTAGCTAGCTTAACCGGTGTAGATTTACCTGAAGATGGTAAACAAGAAGTCGTTTATCATATGTCAAACCTTGTGCAAGGTGGCGGGCCTTTGACTCTCCATGTACAAACTGACCGCGACAATTCAGTTGTTCCGTCGATTACCCCAATTTTCCCAGGTGCAGATTTCCAAGAAAGAGAAGCTTGGGATTTGTTGGGAATCAATTTCGATGGACATTATGATCTACGACGCATTTTAATGTGGGATGGTTTTGATGGTCATCCACTTCGTAAAGATTGGAAAGAGGTCTTTTTTGAAGAGGAATCTAAACCATTCGGTAGCCGCTGGCCTGGTGGTGAAGTTTTCCGCGCTGAAGAGAAAAACCCATATGGCAAGAACGTAAGATATCCAGAAGGATGGGTTCCAACCGGTGCAGAATATGATGTTGAAACCGACATGTATATGACCGGTTTAGAAAACAGCATGGATCCAACTTCTGGGATGCGTACTGATAAAATCACCGTCAATATTGGCCCGCAACATCCTTCTACGCACGGTGTATTCCGTCTCGTTGTAACGCTTGATGGTGAAACGATTGTTGGCTTGAAGCCTGTCATGGGGTATTTGCACCGTAATCACGAGAAAATTGGCGAACGCAACACCTTTATTCAAAATATCCCATATACAGATCGCTTAGATTACCTCAGTTCAATGTCTAACAACCATGGCTACGTGCTTGCGGTTGAGAAATTGATGGATTTGGAAGTTCCTGAACGTGCTGAGTGGATTCGCATTTTGATGGTGGAATTGACTCGTATCTGTAATCACTTATGGGCGTTAGGTTTCTTGCTGAATGACTTGGGTGCACTTCAAACACCAATGCTTTACTTCTACATCGAACGTGAATTGATTCTTGACTTCTTTGAAGCAGTTTCAGGTGCACGGATGATGTGTAACTATATGCGTTTTGGTGGTGTTGCTTATGACCTGCCAGATGAAATCCGCGGTCAAGAGATTATGGATTTCTTGCATGAACTCGTATACGAACGTCTTCCTGAAGCTTTAGAGCAAGGTGATGGTTTGATGACCGGTAACGAAATTGTGCGTGCTCGCAGTATCGGCGTTGGTTATCTTTCAGCTGAAGATGCAATCGCATACAGTGCAGCAGGACCAATGCTTCGCGCAAGTGGAGTTCAATACGATTTACGTCGAGCAGACCCATATTCCTATTACGAACATCTCGACTTCGATGTTCCCGTTTTATACAACGGGGATATTTATGACCGTTATCTCATTCGGATGATGGAAATGCGTGAAAGCTTGCGTATCATCAAGCAAGTTTTGCCACGAATTAAAGAAACACAAGGTGCACCTATTAGCACTGGTAAACCTCAATATGCGATTCGTATGCCACGCGCTGGCGAAGCATACGGCCGTGTTGAGAATCCAAAAGGGGAGTTGGGATACTACGTGACAACGAAACGCCGTGACTCTAACCCGCAACGATATCATGTACGCGCCCCATCATTTATCAATCTAACAATGTTGGAGAAAATGTCTATTGGACACAAGATTGCTGATGTGGTCGGTGTCCTAGGTAGTATTGATATTGTATTGGGTGAGGTAGATAGATAAAAGGCAGAAGGCAGAAGGCTTGTAAATAGCCATCACCGTTCTGGAGAAACTATGTACGGATCAGGATTATTAAAAGGTTTAGCCATCACAATGCGTCACTTTATTGAAACCTATATGGAAGATATAAAGTGGGCATCTCGAGGTGGTCGTTACTATAACGATGAAGCTTTGCAAGTACGCCAAAGCTTGAAAGGGCAAGGGGTTGTTACTGTTTTCTACCCTGAAGAAAAATTGCCAACACCTGAGCGTTTTCGTTTTGTTCCCTTCTTGGTAACAGACGATCCAGCTCCTGGAACCCAATGGGGGAAAGATTGGTGTACCTCTTGCGGGATTTGCGCCAAAGTTTGCCCTCCACAATGTATTTGGATTGAACGTGGTAAACAACCAAACGGTCGTCCAAAACCAGAGCCGGAAAAGTTCTTTATCGATATCGATATTTGCATGAACTGTGGTTTTTGTGCTGAGTTCTGCCCATTTGATGCCATTAAGATGGATCATGATTATGAATTGGCCAGTTACGATCGTTCATCAGCCCACATTCATGATAAAGAGCGTTTGAGTAAACCATTAAGCTACTGGAAAGAGCTTGCTCCTAAGAAAGCTGATGCCGAAGAAGGTATTCGTATTTTCGTAGAGGAAGCCAAAGCACGTAAGAAAGCCAAAAAAGGCAGCGATGACAATACACCAGATCCGGTATTCCCATCTGAAAAAGCAACGCAGCTGCCTTATTTAGGTAAATATTATTAGAAAGTTTGTTAGATTGTTCAGTGTTTGACAAGATTATAATAAAATAGCTGGACAGATAGCAGACTAAATTACTTTTAAAAAATGCGCTTCTTATTTCTAAGAAGCGCTTTTTGTTAAGGAACATTGATATGTTTGGACGGAAAAACAATGGTGTCACTGAAAAAGCAGTGATGGATGCTCTATCGACTGTAATTGAACCTGAATTACATCGTGATTTAGTGTCCCTGAATATGATTCGCAACTTGGAAATCAAAGGGAATGATGTGGTCTTTACCATTATGCTCACAACACCTGCCTGCCCACTCAAAGGTAAAATGGAAGGTGATTCTCGAGCAGCCTTATCATCCGTTGATGGAATCGGAAAAGTAGAAATTAATTTTGACGCAAATGTTCCCAAAGACGCACGGATTGGAGAGCAAATTGGGCAGAACTTCCGTAACACAATTGCCGTTTCTAGTGGTAAAGGTGGTGTCGGCAAATCTACCGTTTCAGTCAATTTAGCTATCTCTCTTGCTAAAGAAGGAGCAAGAGTGGGCTTGTTAGATGCTGATATTTTAGGTCCCAATGTGCCAATGATGATGGGTGTCGAAGATATGCCTGCCCCCCAAAATCGGAAAATGATCCCAGCTGAAAATTATGGGGTCAAGATGATTTCGATGGCATTTTTGGTGAAACCTGATCAGCCTTTAATTTGGCGTGGCCCAATGCTTCACAGTGCAATTCGCCAACTGTTAACTGATGTAGAGTGGGGAGAACTCGATTACTTGATTGTTGATCTACCACCAGGAACAGGTGACGCACAACTTACTTTAGCCCAATTGTTGCCTTTATCTGGGGCTTTGGTTGTGACACAGCCGATGCAAGTGGCAGCTTCTGATGCACTTCGCGGCATGAAAACCTTTGAAAAATTGCAGGTACCTATAGTCGGTGTCATTGAAAATATGAGCGGCGAGTTCTTTGGAACCGGTGCAGGTGAACAGCTTGCAAAAGAGTATGAAACTGCTTATCTTGGTTCTGTGCCATTAGATGCAAATGTTCGAAAGGGTGGCGATTCTGGTGAACCGATTGTCGTGGCGTATCCTGACTCAGAAGCAGCCCAAGCACTTCGTACAATCGCACGTGATGTTGCAGGTAAAGTGAGTGTTCTTACTTTAGCAAATCAATCCAACAACTTTATTCCAATCGAGATGGTTGGATAGCTCCAGTTCATTCGCCTAACAACTTAGATTTTTGAAACGGCCGTTTCCAAACGGCCGTTTTTTATTCCTCATCTTCAAATAAAGGCACATACCCTTCTCGTAGGGCATATAAAGCAGCTTGGGTTCTGGTTGCAAGATGCAGCTTTGTCAAAATGTTTGAGACATGTGTGTAGACTGTTGTGACACCAATTATTAGCTCAGTTGATATTTCTTGAT
>JANQSK010000525.1 GCA_028284105.1 Anaerolineae bacterium | reverse complement strand
ACGGGCTCATCGAATCTTTTTATTCCAGCCGTATATTCTCCATCAGTTGATTTATCAGTAACAAATATTATCGTGACCCAAGGTGTTCAATCAGCTACGAATAGCGTTCCGCTGGTTAAGGATCGTCCAACGTTGGTGCGTGTTTTTGCTGAGACTGATGAGCCTGGTGGGATTGGTAATGTTACGGTTAGATTAACCGGCTCTCGAAATGGATCACAATTTGACTCTATTTTGCTTGGTCCCGAAACAGTTCCCGAAAATCCGGCCGAAGGCTCGTATAACTCAACCTTTAACATAGTGCTGCCTTCTTCTTGGTTGAATGGTACGGTGCAATTTACGGCCGTTGTAGATGAATCAGGCTCTATTTCCGAAACAAATGAAAGTAATAATAGCTATTCAGAAACATTGAATTTTAATAATGTACCTGATTTAGGAGTAACCATCGTGCCGATTGATTACTCCCACCAAGGCGGGACAAACCCTGGCTTTTATGCAGGGGATCGTGTTGATTATATTAGTGACTATTTAATGCGAACTTACCCTGTTGCCAATGTGGATGTCACCATTAGACCTTCTAATTTCGCGTTTTCAGGTAATTTGGGAACGGGGGTTGCTTGGGAAACGTTACTTGATGAAATTACAATTTTAAAACAGATTGATTTAGGCTCAGTGCATGTTCCTGAACTTTACTATGGATTTGTACCCGTTGAACATAACTCGTCACAATGGTTCTTTTCTGGTATTGCTGGGATAGGTTGGATTGGTGGTGGATTTCGCTCATCTGTCGGCCTTAATTTAGGGAGTAGTGGCAGTGGACCACTGGCTGCCCATGAAATTGGCCATAATATGGGACGAAAGCATGCTCCTTGTAATGTGTCTGGTGATCCTAATTATCCGTATGGTGGCGCATCAATTGGCCAATTTGGGTACGATCATATTGATTCCGGTTCCGTCTCCTTGAAAAATCCGAACTCATTTGTGGATTTTATGAGCTATTGTGATCCAACATGGATTTCAGATTACACATATGAAGCGTTATATGATGATCAGCTAAGCAACGGCCGTATTCCTAACCGTCCAGAGAGCCCGCAAGAAAGCTTGCTCATTCGTGCAACGATGATTGATGAAGATCGCTTTATTGTTAAGCCTATTTACACATTTACCCAATATCCAACGATTGAACCCGCTCAAGCTGATTACTATGTCGAACTGGTCAATGCTGGCGGTGAAGTGGTTGCACGTCATCCCGTTGAATTGGCTTATGCACAAGAGCTAGGTGTTGAGTTGACCTCTATTTTTACGGCCGTTCCTGTGCCTGCCGAAGCATTTGACACCGTCAGAATTGTTGAAGCAAATACAGTTGTTGGAAGTCGCGTATTGGATACTTCCGTAGCCCAAAAAGGGATTACAACGACAACAACCCAATCATCTCAGTCCGCAACCGTTCAATGGGGGACGCCTGAAATTCCTGCTATTGTGCGTTATTCTGCGGATAATGGGGTGAATTGGGTCACAGTAGGTGTTGATGTTATAGGTGGTGAATTAGTAGTGGATACAGCCACATTACCAGGTGGCCAAGATGGCCATTTTGAGGTGATTCTTGCAGATAGTTCGCAAACGGCCGTTTTTACATCCATGCTTCCCTCACCACTGCCTGATAAAGCTCCGATTGCTTGGATGAGCGGTCCAAATGAGCTTCTACAAGGTGAGTTTAAATTGTTGACTGGACACGGTTCAGACTCAGAAGATGGCGTCATCGAATCGATGCAGTGGTTTATCAATGGAGAATTGGTTAGCACGGAAACGACACTCACCCTACATGAACTCCCTGTTGGCGTCCATCAAATTGAGCTCGTTGTTTCAGATAGCCAAGGTCAAACGGCAACCGTCAATAAAGTGATTACGGTAAAATAAGCCTTTAAGTAAAAAAGGGAGTGGCATTGATACAGTGCCACTCCCTCTTAATTTATTTTGATTCCCAGATAATAAAGAAAATCTGATTAGCTTTTGACGAGGAGCCCTTCGGCTTGGTCAGGCCATGTCGTCGGGTCTGCTAGCCGATACCGGTCACCTGCGTTATCAAGGATAGCTTCTAGCTCAGAAACGGCCGTTTTGGCCAGGATATCCAAATTGGCGATTTTGCTTTGGATAAGAATTTCTGCAATTTTGGGGCCAATCCCATCGACAAGCTGCAATCCTTTTGCATCAGGAGGGAGAATAATGTGCTTGGGTTGGGTGATAATGCCTAAGGCATCAACATACCAATCCGCACGTCCAACAAGACCCACCACTTCATTCCCATCATTGGCTGTGAAGTAGAAATCCTTTTCGCCGCCGTGTCCTCCATAAATCGGTGAAACACGACGATTGGTATGAATACGAATAGCATCAATGTACCAACCATAATGGCCACTAAGCCCTGTTAAATATTCATCTCGACCTAATGAGAAGACAAAATGGCGTTTTCGATTCGTGCTGTTGCCCCCCAAAAGCGGCATTGTTTTGCCACCTTTGCCATCTGTAATTGTGAACTGGATTCCTTCAACAAC
>JANQSK010000522.1 GCA_028284105.1 Anaerolineae bacterium | reverse complement strand
CTGAAAAGATAGAAAATATTGCGGAAGCCAAAATTGAAGAATCATTAAAATGGGCATCAAGTCAGGAAGAGAAGGGAATTAGCTGGCGTCTGAAGGGTCAATTGTTACTTTATCAGGATAAACCCGCAAAAGCAAAAGAAGCATTTTTAAAAAGTTTGGATCTTTTCCTTGACCAAAACAAATTTGAATACGCAAAAACTCAGCTGGAATTGGGTAAACTATATTGGCAGTTTGAAAGAACGACAAAAGGGGATGGGCTTTTAAAAAAAGCGCTGATTGTTTTTAGAGAAATAAATGCCAGAAGGGAACAGTCAGAGTGTGAAAAAGTTTTAAATCAAGCTCCATCTTAAAGCAGACCTAACATAGGGTAGAGGATGAGTCCAAATGTGTGAAGGGGATTCCTCCCCAAATATATCTTAAGCATCAAACTTTCTAAGAAGACACCTTAACTTTAGAAAGCAACAAGAATTGACGACATTTTGATGCAACCCCCTTTCTAATAGCTTCCAACTTATTCAACAAATGAAGTTTTTTTTGACAACCCGATTTTTGATTGTAAAAAGAATTTTGATGCTTGATTGAACTGATTTCAACACAAAACAAAAACGGATAAAGGGTGTTTTTTACGAGAGATTGCGTAGGAAGTAAATACTAGCTGAAAATGCTTTGTCAAAACAAAAAAAGGAGAAATGTTTGCAAAGACAGACATTTCTCCCGAACTGATTTTGGAAAGATTGATTATTGATTAAGGGCCTATATCAACCCAAGTAAATTCTGAATGCCGATTATGATACCAAAAACCGACACCTGGCATCAGGGTAATTGAACTTTGGCTAAAATCATTGGCCAGCCAATGGTTATAAAAATCATCCCCAAATGTTTCACAAACTGGCCCACCGCAGAACCAGGCAGCTTCAAAGGTTTGGGCAACGGGATCCCAATACAAGATTCGATCTGCAGTAGTGGGGTCTGCAGTACCTGTGGCAGGCAAGTTTGCCTCATCCAAAGGAGGATTATCTAGGAATGGTGTGCCCAATAGCTGATACTCTTCTCCCACAGGTACGACCGTCGCAAATATTGGCACCTCACCTAGAACAGATAATGTTTCCGTTTGACCACTGCGATTTTGCAACCAAAAGCCGTTATTTGGCAATATCTCTAGGTTGGATTGACTAAAATCTGATGCCAGCCAATGATTATAAAAACCATCCCCAAATGTTTCACAAACTGGCCCGCCGCAGAACCAGGCTGAACCATAGGTCTGAGTTTCGCTATCCCAAATGAGTACGCGATCGGCCGTAATTGGATCGGCCGTTCCAAACAGTTGGGTGCCTAAGACCGTATCAAGGTCGTTTGCTGGTGTGATAATCGGTAAGGATAGTAAATTCCAATCTGGTAGCATTGTCAGCACAAATTTACCGACCCGATTACTTTCTTCAGATTGACCACAGCTATCATTCGCTCGAACTGAATAATAATAGTCATTTGCGCTATCGGCCCAAGCACCGACATCGAGATAGCTTGTGTCAGAGATTGTTGCTAAAAGGTTTAATGTTTCAGCCGCAGCATAAGGTTCATTTAATACCCGATAAATGGAGTAATCGGTAGCTCCTGGAACGGCCGTCCATTCGATCATTAAATCATCATCAACCTGTGACAGGCTAATGACAGGTGCGTCAGGCAGTGAACAATCGACTTCAAATGTCACATCTGCTTCGCATAAGAGCTGTGTATCAAACATTAAATCAAAGTCAGCACTATACATCCCGGATAACAATATCTCACTTTCAACAACAATCGTGCTTCGCGAAAGCAATCCAGGTGGCAAGCTATTAATGGAAATCGTTTCAGAATAAACCTCTTGCGCACCGGCATCGGTCAAGATAATGGTTCCAGTGAGTCCCTCAATTCCCAAATCAGTGCTCAAATTTTGGACGCTCGTGGTCATCTGCACCAGTGAGTTTGGAGGATAGATAATCTTGTCTGCCACAATGACACAGCTGACAGATTCAGCGCTCACTACATCTGGGGTGGCAGAATTACAATCATCATCAAGACCATTGTTCGGAATTTCACTTTGGGCTGGATTGACATTAGGATTCCCATCGTCACAATCTTCAGTCTCGTCAAATCCATCACTATCTCCATCAACGGGTAGTGGGTCAAGCGGGATTTCAGCAGAAACAACCGTCACGTTAAACGACTGTGTAACCTCCTCAAGACCATCACTAACCGAAACGGTAAAGAATTGAACCCCTAGCTGGTCACCCGTTGGTGTCCAAGTTAATTCTCCTGTTAGAGGATCTAGTGTGGTATTGTCAGGTGCTAGGGTTGCTTCATAATGTAACAAGTCATTATTTAGATCAATTGCCATAATGTTATAGGTGTACGTCATGCCAAACGTGATGGTAGGCGAAGGAGTAGATTCAATTTCAGGTCCATAATTAATGGGCGGTGGAACGATAACCTCAATGATAAATGGCTGGCTGGCTACGCCTCCGTTATTGACAACAACTTCAACCGTAGCTGAATAAACACCAGTTGAATTTGGAACCCAAGAAATGAGGCCACTTGATTCATTGATTGTCATCCCAGTAGGGGTGACTGTTAATGAGTAAGTAAGGGGATCACCATTGGGATCAAACCCAATAACCGGGTAGGTATAGGGTTGATCAATAGCAGCCGTAATGGGAGCAGATGACGTGATTTGTGGCGGTTGATTCGTCACCTCATCACAAGGTGAGACGGCAATGCCAGCGGCAGCTTTATTATTGTCTGTTTGTAAAAGGCCCTCACGAAGTAAAGGCACAGGAATTTCATAAGAGCCCGCCACAATAAACTCATCAAGACCCCCACCATCCACCTTTGTTTCAATTCCGGTGATACGGATCCATGTAATATCTTCTTGGTCTGCGAAATCAAGAATCCCTGAACCACTGTCATCTAATATTGCAGTTGTCGTAAAGCCATTAGAGAAACTAAGGGTACTGGTAATGAATCCGTGATTAGGAAATGTGTTTTGGACAGTAATCGACACCGGATTGACTGGTATTGGAAAATTAACCTGATACCATGATGGTCCAGTATCGAGCTGCTGTGAAGCATCAAGCGCGGACCACCCTGTATTGATGTTATCATCGATGCCATTGTAAGCTAAGCTGTTTACGCGAATACCGGCGCGTGCCAAACCGCTGGTTTGAGCCCATGTATGCGGAATGAGCGATAGATTATCTGATATGACAACTGTGGGTGAAATTGCCTCATTCACAGTGACAAATACATCACCCGATGATGGGCCATTCCAATCTATCGTCACATCTTCGTATTCACCGGGGTAAAGCGCTTGGGTGGTGGTCGTCGTGCCAATTAGCGTGCCTGAAGTATCTGGATCTCCATTATAAAAATTAACCGCCAGGTTGGCTGGTACATGTAACCCGCCCCCATTACCGATTCGGGCGCTAACACCCGTTTCGGCAGGGCATTGATCTTGATTAAACCGAACATATGACACTGAAAGATCGGGAGCGGCAAATGGATCAATGCCAATAATGGGCACCTGCACCCGATGATTGTTATATATATCCCAGTTGTTCACATTGGTTGTGGGGATAGAGGCATCTTCATTAATATTGGTGATGTTGTACTGCCATTGGTTCCAAATACGGCGAGCGTGCCGCCAATTGTCTGCTACATCACCGATGACCATGACACCATATCGGGGAGGGGAGCCATCTTGGGCAAAGGTTTGGAGTGAAACAACAATTTCTGCATTGCCATCATTATCAACATCTGCAATGGTGGGGTAGCGGATAACTTGATTATGGAAACCCACCCCGAGTTCATATAAAGTCGAACCATCACTGCCGTTGAGGATCATTAATTTTTGAGCATCTTGAAAAACCAACTCATCTGCTCCGTCTCCATCAAAATCAAAAGCTGAGGCTGGGGTTGTGGTGTTGATTATAATTTGGGAGGTTAACTCTCGTTCCCAAAGCAACGTTCCGTCTAATTGGAACACCGCCATCGAGATGAGGTCAAAATTATCTTCAGACCAGAGGGAAGCTTCAACTTGTTTAAAAATAGCGATGGCTATTTCAGGATCGCCGTCCCCGTTAAAATCAGCGACTGTCGGCGCTCCTAAACGATACGTCAGCGTCGCTGGGACATCCTCCGCAACCATAAATGGGCCTGAATGAAGGCGACCATCGTGTTCAAATATCCATATGGCATCATTGAGAGCACCACTAAAGTTACTTTGTGCTCCAGAACTAACAGCAATAATTTCAGGATTTGGATCAGAGTCAACATTAACGATTGCTGGCCAAGCCTCAGCTTCAATAGACAATGTTGAAGTAAAGGTTTCGATGATATTACCTCCATCGAGCTCCCCTTCTATTGTCCATGGATCCGTACCAGATAGTTGGTATGAGCGCCAACTCCAAAGCAAATTTCCATCCGCATCATGTGCAGATGGACCAGCGATAACTTCGGGTACGCCATCTAAATCCAAATCTGCAAATTGTGTACCCCCGTTAAAACCACTCCAATACCCATTGCTAGTTGCCCAAATTGCATTGCCGTCTGAGTCAAAAACTTGCGTCCCATAGGCAATCTCTGAAAGCGAATCTCCTGACATATTACTTAGGGATGCATTAGGGCTATTATTATTGATAGCAGTCGATGACCATTCAAGGGTTCCAGTATTGTCAAACGCTTGTAGCGTTGTGCGGAAAAAGTTGGAGATAATAATTTCAGGCTCACCATCTGCATCAATATCTCCAACTGCAGGACCCCCATTCAGAGCAAATGTGTCAACACTTGACGAAAAAATTTCTGCCCCTGAATCTCCACGTAACGCCACCAAGCTTCCACTAAAGCTTCCTGTGGCAGGTACAATGACAGCAGGGATATCCCGTTCATTTATCACGCCATCGCCG
This sequence comes from Anaerolineae bacterium, assembly GCA_028284105.1. Taxonomy (GTDB): domain Bacteria; phylum Chloroflexota; class Anaerolineae; order Promineifilales; family Promineifilaceae; genus QQUD01. The sequence continues at coordinate 943 of JANQSK010000522.1, read as the reverse complement.
TTTGTATCGACAAGTGGAGAAACCATCGGTGCGGCATGAACTGTTTGTGTGGATACGGGTGCATCCCACTGCCATTCGACGATAGGTTGGAATTGACCAACAGGGGGAACATAAATGCTCTCTTGGCCACTGTGGCGTAAATTGTTTTCTTCATCAAGTTCAGGAAGCTGATTGGTTGAATCAACGATGGCGTAAATGAGATTATTGCGAAATTGCGCCACGCCAGAAATATTAACGACGAGCGCTCTGCTGCCATTGCTCTCAATATCACCTGAAAAAACTGTACTCCCTAAAGAGAGATCAAGGCCGTCATCAAGAACGCCATTTCCATTGATATCTTCAAACAACAGGAGAGAGAATTGACCTGAAAAATCACTGCCGCCCATATTTCGCACATCCACTGTAACCGAGCCGGTCGTGACCAATGATTGCACATCGGTTTCAACATCCGCAATATCGATTTGATCAATTGTTAAGTCGATGCCTTGGGCTAGGACGGTGAGTTTAAAGGGTTGGACATCCTGACAGCCGCGTTCATCAGAGACGGTAGCTACAATATTTGAGACGCCCGTCTCACTCATCCCAGGTGTCCAGCTAATAAGGCCTTCTGGTGTGATAGTCATCGTTGCCGGCGCTTGTGACAGCCCGAAGGTCAAGTCGCCTCCATCAGGGTCAGATGCTTGGAGTTGATAGGCATATGGATCCCCTTCGCTGGTTGTGGTGGCGGGCATTGAGATGATCAGTGGGGGCTGGTTGAAGTCTGCCCCATCAAGCGGGTCACTAAAACAGGAGACCTCAATTGGATCGCTGACAGTGTCGCTATCGGTGTCACTCAGATTGGGGTTGGTACCGAGCTGACACTCAATCAGGTTGGGTAAGCCGTCGCCGTCGTTGTCGTTAATAGCATCAGCTGGATCATTCAGGTCGAGACTGTAGAGCGTTT
>JANQSK010000512.1 GCA_028284105.1 Anaerolineae bacterium | reverse complement strand
AACGACACGCATCACATCTCCCCCAAAGCCCGTTGGTAAAAAGGTGTTGAAAAAGGCCCCCACAAAGTAGATTCGAACCAGTCGCCAAAAGGGAACGGTGAGCCCCAATCCTTCCACCAGCACGCGCCAGCGGAATGCGCGAATGACAATCCCTATCCATATTAAAACCAGACCTAGCCCGACAAACCCCCAGCGGATTGTCGTCAGTTCTTCCTGTAATCCCTCAAAATCAATCTGCCGGAAAGCCAAGAATAAACCAACGACAGTGACAACTATTTTGAGTAGGGTTGATAGGTGTTTACGCATTCGGAGGATTGTAGAGCATTGCGTGTTGAATGAAAAATAAGGATGAGAATGGAATGTATTGTTTCAAACATGCAGCAATAACGTGTTCGTGATGACGGCACCCCTAATTCTGACGCCCCGCGTAGGCAAATGTCTATTGGATGCCTATCTTTACTACATTATTGGATAACAAAATTTTGTAACTTGTCACCCCCGCCTACGCGGGGGTCCACTGGATGCCCGTCTTCACGGGTATGACAGGCAAGTGTGATATTCATCCTTCTTTCTCTCTTTTCAACAGGGCGATCTTAGAGAGCATGACATGTGTTGGTTTCAACAATAAACCGCTCACCCCTTCTTCAATGAATCCACTTCCTCTTTCAGCTGTTGAATTTGGTTCTTCGCTTCCATCAAAGGCGTGACGTCAATGGCGCTGCCATTCATTTGAATCATCTTGCTGTCGATATTGCGGCCAAAGCAGGCGTGTTTCGCTTGAAGCCAACACCAATGGCCAGCAGCATGTTTGATTCGATACGTCACTTCGACGACCGTACCTTCAGGTGAAGCATCAAGCGCTTCAATTTTTTGATAAAAAAGCGCGTGATCATCAGGATGCACATATTCATTTACAAATTGAAGATCATCCAATTGGTTAATTTCTTCATTTGAATAACCTAAAGCTTCATAAAACGAATCAGCATAATCAATTTTCTCAGTCCGTGTATTAAAAATATAGTGAAGAATAGGTACCGGTTGGGTTTTAAGGTTGATGTCAAAATTAAATGTGGCCAATCCAACTTTTTTCTGATCAATCATATTTGAAACATCAATTAAATTTAACACCACGCCCGTTATCGCTTCATCCTTACCAATTTTGTTTGGCAATATTTCTAAAGAATATGGTTTATTTTGAATAATGGTCATTAAGTAGATTGATTGCCCCAATTGCACCCTTTCCAAATAAGATTGCAGCAGATTATTTGGAATATATTCAAATACCATGAGGTTTAATAAGGGTCGTCCTTTATCATGTGGCAGCAAACCAAATAATGACGCCGCATTAAAGGTAAATTCCTGAATTTTAAGATTCAAATCAAGATAAATTGAAATGGTTCGAGAACTACGCTGGAAATTTTGCATATCCTGATGCAATTGAGTCAGCTCATCATTTTGAGTTACAAATTCAGAATTAACCGTATACAGTTCCTCATTTACAGAGTGCAATTCTTCGTTGGTGCTTTGCAGTTCCTCATTGGCGGCGATTAGCTCTTCATTGGAAGATTGTAACTCCTCATTCGTCGTTTCCAGCTCTTCAATCGTCGCCTGTAAACTTTCTCGCGTATACAAGAGTTCTCTTTCAAGTTCACTAATATAGCTTGTCTCTTCTAAGCTAATTGTGGTTCGAATTTCAGGCTTCACCCCTTCCTCATTCGACTTAGATTCAGCTGGTCGAATAAAAATAATAAAAAATTGAATTATTTTATTTAATGGCTGAGCGCTTTTATGCTCATCCGCATAAATTGGAATCGCGTTGAGTTCAACGGTTTTTTGACTCTCTCCAAACGTGAGCACGGCCGTTTCAACGGCCGTTTCAGATTGATCGTAGGACGCACGGTAAAGGCTTGCACGTAAAGCGGTAACTAAATCAGAGTGGATTAAGCGCGTAATTAAAAGATCAACGCGACCTGATGGCAGTGACAAATATTGTGCCCCATTCCCAAATGTACGCACCAAATACCATTGTGCATCTATCAAAATACCATCGGGAATAAATCGATCAAAAAGGGCATCTTGCCAGCTTTCCGCATTACTGATGCTTGAAGGTTGCAGGCTTGAACTAATACGGGAATTCCGTGTCAAATTGATGGTCGACATATCAATGGCCCGACCGCTGTTAATCTTAGAATAAAAGCGCCACATTCGGTTGAGTTCCGAAAATTCATGCTTTAATGGACCCAAATGTTCGCTAGGGCCTAAAAACAAAAGCCCATTTTGATTCAATGCATAATGAAATTGATTTAATATTTTTTCCTGTGCTTCTGGCAGTAAATAAATGAGGACGTTTCGACAGGTGATCAAATCAAGTGAGGTAAATGGGGAGTCGTTAATGAGATCGTGTGTGGCAAAGATGATCTTTTTCCGTAATGAAGGCTCGATATAAACACGGCCGTTTTCTTCAAAGAAATATTGCTCAAAAATATGCTCTGGAATTTCATTTATCGCTGTTTCATCGTACACGCCATAAGCCGCTTGACGAATCGAATCTTCGTGCAAATCGGTTGCAAAAATCTTGAAATCAGCGTCTAACTCCTTTTCAT
>JANQSK010000488.1 GCA_028284105.1 Anaerolineae bacterium | reverse complement strand
GAAATGGGAGAACGTGCCCGAAAAGCATTAGAACCCGTACCACATTCAATCTATAAGCAAGAAATGCTCGATCTAGTAGACCTCGTTTTAGACAGAGACAATTAAATATTCAATTAAAAAGGGCATCATTTACAGTTTGCTGTAAATGATGCCCTTTTTTATATCTACCCCCTTCCCCCTAACCCATATTCCCTATAAAATAGGGTCATGAGCACCCTCAACCCAAATATACCAACCGAAGAGTTGGCCGGTTTGATGACAACGGCCGTTTCTCTATTTGACGAATATAAAGTTAAATTACTCACTCCCCAACTACTTTTGCAGGTGTTTCTTCAAGAAACAAACTCAACTGCCCATAAAATTTTAAGGAACTTACAAAAGATAAAACCATTTGATTGGGATGACCTTTCTCGACGCACCGATATGGCTGCCCGCCACAACAAAGGACGTGACGCCCAATTTAATTTTACAGATGACTTTGGCAAAGACGCCCGCTTAGATGAAGGTTTACTCGTTGCTATCGATGAAGCATTAGCCCTTGCAAAATCAAGAGACGAACTCAAAGCTAGCAGCGGCCACATGCTAGCGGTTATGGCTCAATCCAATGTCAGCACCTACGGCATGCTACAACGTGTCGGCATAAACACCGCGGCAATCATTGGTCAACTCGATGAAATAGGATCTGATGGAGAACCTATTATTCATGATTACGTTGATGAAGCCCGAAAAGGCCAGGCCCAATCGCTTTACCAGCGGCAAGATTTGCTCAATCAGATGTTGACGCTTCTGGCGCTTTCCCACAATCGAAATATTATTCTTGTGGGTCCAGAAGGATCGGGCCGCCGATCATTGGCCTACAGCATGGCCCAAATCATTGCTGAACAAAGCGCTGACAATAATAAAATTCGGTCTTTGGTTGAAATCAATGAGTCAGCTTTATTAGAAAACCCATTGGCTGCAGTTCGGGCTGCAATGAGGCGCGCTACTGGGGGCATCCTATTTGTGCCCTCAATTGAACGGTTCTTTCTGACCAGACCCACAACCAAACATCAAAATCAAATCAATCAAGAGCTGCGGAAGACATTGCTCAACGACTCCCAATCATTGATTGCAACAGCAACACCAGCCGTTTACAACAAGCTCATTAACGATCCACTCATTCGTGAAAACACAAATCGCCTTGATGTACCTCCAGCAGACAAAGCTGAATCATTAGAAATTTTGGCACATCATCGGGTTCGTTTTGAACAAGAGTATGAGATCACCATTGCGGATAAATCATTTGGAAAAGCTGTTGATTTTGCCCACAAATATTACAAAAGTGTCGCTATGCCCGCTTCTGCAATGCAAATTGTAGACCGCGCTTGTGCCGTCGTCAGCTGGGTCACCCATGACCACAACGCCGTCCTGCCAGAGGTACCCGGAGACGGCTCCGTTGACGAATCGGACATCATGTATGCGGCTAGCCAAATCACCAAGCTCCCCCTTAACAAGCTCGGTGAAGATGAACAGGCTAAATATGCTAGCATGGTCGAACAGCTGCATAAACGAATCATTGGCCAAGAAGAAGCTGTAATGGCTGTCAGTCGCGCGGTGAAAACGGCCCGTGTTGGCTTACGCAAACCGAAGCGACCCATCGGCTCCTTTCTGTTTTTGGGGCCAAGCGGTGTCGGTAAGTCTGAGCTTGCCAAAGCGCTGGCGGAATTTATGTTCGGCAGTGAAGATGCCATGCTGGTGCTCGACATGTCAGAGTATCAAGGTGAAGCAAGTGTTAATCGGTTAATTGGCTCGCCTCCAGGCTATGTGGGGCATGATGAAGGGGGTCAGCTAACAAACTTTGTTTTAGAACGGCCGTCTACCGTCATCCTTTTTGACGAAGTTGAAAAAGCCCATAAGCGCATCTTCGATGTCTTGCTACAAGTCCTTGAAGAAGGCCGCCTCACCGACAGTAAAGGTCGCGTCGCTTCATTTAGCGAAACCGTTGTTATCATGACCAGCAACATGGGCTCAGAACACATGCTGGTACCTGTTATTACCGACACTGAGCGGACCTTAGTAATGGATGCTGTTCATAGCTTCTTCAGGCCAGAATTTCTCAATCGTCTGGATGACGTCATCATGTTCCATCAGCTTGCAGGTGATCAGCTTGCAAAAATCCTAGACCTTATGCTTGGCAGCGAACTAAAGCTGGCCTCTGCCCAAAATATGCATTTAGACATTACAGATGCAGCAAAAGAGTGGTTGTTGGCTCAAAACGACCAACCCCAATATGGGGCACGGCCGTTACGTCGCCTTATAGCACGTCACCTTCGCGAACCACTTGCAGACTTTCTTCTGAGCGCTGAGCGACCGGAAGGGGAAACACATATCCAAGTGGGTGTCGACGGCGAAAGCAACCAGCTTGATTTTAAAATCGGAGAAGGAAATGAGTGAGCGAAAAACGGCCGTTTTAGCCTTGTTAGAAGAAAACCGGAAGAGATTGTTTGACGGCTTAAGTCAGTTAGATGATGCTGCTTGGAACAAAGTCATTTACTCTCAAGAAACGGAAGCGCCCTGGACCGCCAGTGATATTTTACGCCATTTACTGAATGCTGAATCAGGCATGACAGGCTTAATGAACAATATCAAAACGAAAGGTCGAGGGGTTCCTGAAGACTTTGATCGCAGTCGTTATAACCGACGCCAAGTCGAAAAGATGAAAGACAAAACACCACAGGAACTCATCGAGCAAATGAAAGCCAATCGTGAGGCATTACTTGCTTTCATCGATAAGCTTGAAGATGAAGATTGGGACAAAAGTGGCCGCCACGCTTCACTCAAAATCATGACGATTGAAGAGGTCTGCCAAACCATTGCCAATCATGAGGTGGCTCATCTCGACGAAATTTTAGCCCAAATTTAGGTATTCACTCGCCTATTGAGCGATTATGATTGAAGTTGAAATTTGTGTGAATGGGGTTCCTTCAGCCATCGCCGCCCAAGCTGGTGGCGCACACCGCATCGAGCTTTGCGACAATCTTGTTGAGGGGGGGACCACACCAAGCATTGGCACCATCGCTATTGCCCAAGAAAAACTAGATATTCCCATCCACGTCATGATTCGCCCCCGAGGCGGTGATTTCTGCTATTCAGACGAAGAATTTGCAGTGATGAAAGCAAATATCAAGCAGCTTCAAAGTTATGATGTAGCCGGGGTAGTCTTTGGAATCCTTCTCCCTTCTGGGAAAATTGATTTGGCACGGTGCCAGCAATTGATTGATCTCGCAAAACCAATGAAGATCACATTCCATCGGGCTTTTGATATGACACGTGATCCATTTGAAGCGCTGGATGATTGTCTCGATTTGGAAGTGGATATCATTTTGACATCAGGTCATCAACCTAAAGTGCCGCAAGGCATTCAATTGCTGAAAGCCTTACAGGAAAAAGCAAACAATCACTTGCAAATTATGCCCGGAAGTGGCGTAACGATTGAAAACGCCAATGAGATTGTTAACCAAACGGCCGTTTCAGCCATTCACGTCAGTTCGGCTGTTCAGCAGCTCATCCCAAGCACAATGACCTATCAAAACGCAGCCCTTTCCAAGGGGTCTAATGCCCAATCTTCTGAATATCAGACGGCCGTTACATCAGCCGACCGCGTTAAGCAGCTTGTCAACAGCCTAAAATAAACAACAGTCGCTATCGCGACTGTTTGTTCCATGCAAACCATGGCTGGCGATAGAATAAACGAAGCGCCAACCATTCACTGATTCATATGCAAAAAATTAATTATTGCTTGATTCTTTCATATGGGTCTGGCATTGGCCGCATAGCCCCGGAATAACAAGGTGGCTTAGATCGGCTTGAAAGTGGTGATCCTCTGCAAGGTGCTGAATCAACTCCGAAAAGTGATGGTTATCCAAGTGGGTCATATGCCCACAATTGGTGCAATGCAGATGGTGGTGTGGCTCATCCCCTGCAATTTCGTACAGTAAACGGCCGTTTAACTCTGACCGCGTCACAATTTTTTCATCCGCTAAAAAGTCTAGCGTGCGGTAAACAGTTGCTTTGTTCAACCCAGGAAACTCATTCGTCACTGAGCCATACACTTCTAATGCAGTTGCGTGGCCTCCAGATCGCATCAAGGCATTCAACACCATCTGACGCTGGGGGGTTATTCGAAATCCTCGTTCCCGAAGTTGAGTTATTAATTCTGAAATTTTTTGCAAAAGGTTCCCTTCAACGCTTTAGTGAGTTGTACTGAGTAAGATGAAGATTATTCTTTGAATACCTATTTTGTCAAGAAACCCAACAACCTGCTTATCTTTTTTTAGCAAACTTTCCAAAATACAATCCAAATCATCCAAAAAATCTTAATATATCTGTTGACGAATACGAATATCGTAATATAATCCGCAAAATTCAACGATGCTCGTAAAAATATGATGGATAAGCTCGATTACCAAATTTTGTCACATTTACAGGAAGACGGCAGACGGCCGTTTACAGAAATTGCCAAAGCGCTTGGTGTGACTGAAGGCACCATCCGTAAAAGAGCCGCCAAACTAATAGAAGAAGACGTTATTCGAATCATTGGCTTAGTGGATCCCCACAAAGTTGGATTTGAAGCCCCCGCCATCATACAAGTTACCGTAACACCCCCTCACCTAGATGAAGCAGCCAAACAAATAGAATCATTCCCGGAAGTCAGCTATCTGCTAATGGTCTCTGGAGAATACGACCTTATGGTTGAGGTACGTTGCCGTGATCGAGAACATTTGGCGTCATTTATTCGCCACAAGTTGCAACAGGTAACAGGTGTCCAACGCACTGTGTCAGCTATGGTTTTACACACCTATAAACTTGAAGAAGTCAGCGTCGTTGATGATATTGAAGAGGAAAATGAGGTCTTTGGTGGATAAAATTTAATATTAGTCATATTGGTATTTTTTCAAACAAATACCTATTATCACCAATACACTCATAAATAGAGAATGAGGGAGAAGAAGCATTGTCTACAAGCGTCAAATTAGAGCAAGTAACCAAGCGATTTGGTGATTTTGTCGCCGTTGAATCGATGACTTTGGAAATAGGGGATGGTGAGTTTTTCTCCTTGTTAGGGCCAAGTGGCTGTGGCAAAACAACCACGCTTCGCATGGTGGCTGGATTCGAACAGCCTACAGAGGGGGAAGTGTTCATTATGGGCGAGCCGGTTGCAGGCATTCCGGCCTATCAACGCCCTGTCAATACGGTCTTTCAAAATTATGCCCTCTTTCCCCATATGACAGTCGAGCAAAATGTGGCCTTTGGTTTGGAAATGGCGAAAGTCCCCAAGGCCGATATCAGTAAACGTGTCAAAGAAGCATTGGAACAAGTTCAAATGGGACGCTTTATTGACCGACGACCGAATCAGCTATCTGGGGGGCAAAAACAACGTGTTGCCCTAGCACGAGCCTTAGTAAATCGACCTCGTGTTTTACTTTTAGATGAACCCCTTGGTGCGCTTGACCTTAAATTGCGTAAAGCGATGCAGCTTGAACTCAAACAGATTCAATCAGAAGTGGGCATCACTTTTATTTATGTGACCCATGATCAGGAAGAAGCTATCACCATGTCAAATCGCATTGCGGTCATGAATGATGGCTTTGTTCAACAGGTTGGCCCGTCTCGTGAAATTTATGAAGAACCTGCCAATCGTTTCGTTGCAGATTTTATTGGAGAAACAAATTTCATCGATGGACATGTCGTAGAGTCCGGCGAGCAAACCACATTAGAATCTGAGGGCGTGACATTCTCAGGGCATTCGAAAATGGGTATCGCCAGAGGTATGTCTGCCACATTAGCCATTCGCCCTGAAAAGATTCGTCTTGTGCCAAAAGATGAGGCGTCAATCGGAAACGGCCGTGTTTCGATGGATGGGCATGTTCGGGACGTGATTTATATCGGCACCGATACGCGTTATCAGGTCGAGTTAGCAACAAAAGATAAAGTCTTTGTTCGCGTGCAGAACTTGGGGTATGAACAATCTCTCGACTTCCAACCGGGTGATCCGGTGTCAGTTCAGTGGGCAGCAAAGAATGCCCAGGTTCTAACGGAGTAATGTCATGACAACAACGGCCGTTTCTCCTAAAACTGAACAACCTCTGATGACTCAGCGCCTAGAGCCAATAATACGTGTGGCGGCATGGGCGTTTTTAGCCCACGGGCTATTGTGGCTGCTCCTTCTGTTTAGATGGGTCACCTTTTCTTCAATTGGCTGGTCTGCCTTTGAAATTGAAAATCAACTTGCCAATCTATCTCCCATCTTAGCCTACATCGTGTATGGCGTTGGTGCAGGCATTGACCTTTTTATTGGAATTTTGCTGCTCCGAAATGTTTCAATTGGACGAGCTTTAGGTATTGCCCGTAACGTTTTACTCATCGCCATTGCCCTTGCCTATTGGATTGGCACACAAGATTTTTATGGGGGTGTCTTTTTTATTGGCATTGCGGGCTTGATGCTTGTTCTTTTGACTCGCCAAAGTGCCTGGGCAGTCAACTACGGCGCAGCTTATTGGCTTATTGTTTTCTTCGTTTTGCCAAACATCATCGTGCTTATCATCAGTCTAAGTGAGCGAGGGGCACGCGGTACGATTGTTTATCCTGATTTAACCACCCTTCAAGGCATTGGTGCTTTGTTTGATGATTACGGCCGTTTTTTCAGCCGCATCGGTGGTGAATTTATCTACCTCAAAATATTTTGGCGTTCATTTAGCTTGGCGATTATCAATACAATAGTCTGCCTCTTATTTGGTTATCCCTTTGCCTACTGGATTGCAAGACAAGAAGAACGGTGGCGAAATATTCTAATTTTCTTGGTCATGATTCCCTTTTGGACCAATTTTCTTGTGCGAACTTATGCCTGGATGTTGCTATTGCGGGATTCAGGGCTCATCAACAACTTTTGGACAATCACACTTCATGAACAGGCGGTCGCTCTCAGCGGAAGCTCTGGATTCTTTGCTTGGCTGGCTGGCATTTCAGAAAACCCACTCCCACTATTGTTTAATCAAGGTGCTGTGTTTATGGGGCTTTTCTATGGCTTCTTTCCCTTCATTGTTTTACCTATTTACAGCAATTTAGAGAGGATGGATTGGTCCCT
>JANQSK010000468.1 GCA_028284105.1 Anaerolineae bacterium | reverse complement strand
CGGGACCCAAATGTGTTGATGAAAATTTTCATGTTATTCCTCTGCGTGATGCTGTAAACGTCTGGTGTTGGCGACTTGGTTGATGATTTCTTTTCCAACCTCGTTTTTGTTATGACTTTCAATCGATAAGGCGCTGTCTAAAATGATGCCAATCCCTTCAACTATCTTGTTGAGTGGGGGGATCTGTTCTTTGGGCATGATGTCGCTCATTGCTATCAGACCATAGCTCAACATGTTCATAATGTGGGCAATGATTTTGGCGTCGATATCTGTTCGAATGGCACCTGCATCCTGCATCATTTTGACAAAATCGAATCGGCTATTAGGCTGTCCATCTTTTAACTCAAAGAAGTTGCCTGGCTTGCGAAGGTAGTTGCCCAGAATACGGCCGTCTTTTCTTAAAATGGCACCCATAAATTCATTGCTCTCAAGCGCATAGAGCATGTTCTTATACATGCCGCCAATAGAACCGCCGTTTGGGTCCTCGTTAATCAGCCCCAACCAAGTGTCTGCGTACCGTTCCGTTTCACGGATAATGAGCGATTCAAGAAGCTCATCTTTGCTTTTGAAATGTAAATAGATGGCACCTTTGCTGATGCCAGCTTCACGGGCGATATCAGAAACGGCCGTTTTATCAACCCCATAATGAATAAAAAGCGTTGCGGCTGAATCTAAAATCCGTTCAAGACGTTCTGAGTTTTTGTCTATGTTTTTGACCATATGACCAAATATACAATATTGGTCAAAACGTGTCAATATGGCACTTTGCCGCTAGAAAACGGCCTTTTTGAACAAAAAACGCGCTATCGTCAATTTCGATAGCGCGTTTGATTTAATGGGAATGAGTGGAGTTTAAAATTCTGGATTGGGTGAAGATATCGTCTCAGGTTTATCGTCTTGATTGGCACGCTGCCGTGCCCGCGATGCGTCTTTTACATTAACGTGATTTACTTCGCGTGCCGCGCCTAATCCAAATTTCGGCATATTCCCGTACATACATTCATATTCACCGGCACGCACCAAATAAGTTTCATGCCAGATACCAATGTCTTCCTTGAGTCCAACCTCTTTGTAAAAGCGAATCCATGCAGGGTAGTGGGCTTCATTTCGATCCCGAGCAAATCGTTCTAGATCATCAAAAGAGCGCCAATAGCTCATGAGTAGCGTTTCAATTGGGAAAAACCGAGCATAGTTCTCGCCACCCAAAAAACCAGTTTCTGGACGGGTGAACAACTCGCGCTGCATCTCACCCATGGCAGAACCAATCCATCTGACGCGAAGTAAGTCACGTACTCGAAAGCGCGCACCGATTAAAAAGACAACAAAGCCCCCTTCGATTTGTGCTGTGTATCGGCCGTGATAAATATTAGGTGCCATATGAACCTCATCTCCCTGATTGTGCTTTTTAGCAATGGGTGGACTTTTGAAGTATAAGCTTACGATCTCCTATTATCTTGGCGCAAGATATTCGCTAAACAAAAAATATTGAGTGCGCCTATGATAGCTTCAATCATAGCCACTCGCATCAAATCTGGATGGGGGATTCCGTCCCCAAAAAAGCTGACTGCCCGTCCGAGGACAATACCCCCGAAAATTACCGTTGTCACAACAAAAGATGTTGGACTAAAGTCTGTTCTTAGTGCACCAAATAAGGCAACTATTCCCCCTAAAAACAAAACCGCTCCGATCCCTCTGATTTCATTGACTAAGTCGATAGCGGTTTCTAAACTATTTTCGGGATTCTCAAAAAAGCTTTGTAAGAAAACAGCATCTGTCGGATTGATTAAGCGGGATGAACTAGCGTAGAGTAACGCAAGCCCTGATAAAACTAAAACAATAGTTTTAAAGTTGTTCATTCTATTTCCTATGCATTGGACATAAATAGTGGGGAGCTCTCCGTAAAAAATCTTACGAAGAGCACGTTGTGTCACTAATATTTAAACAAAAAGGCTAAGGCTAGTTACGATAGAGGCTCTGAAAGGAACGCTCGCATTGCAGCCGTTGCTTCTTCTGAAGAATCACCTAGCTGGAAGAAATGATTGCCATCAACAAACTGAACACGGCCGTTTGTGACAAAGTCCTGCGTGTTTTCATACTCTTCAGGATGCTGGCCAGGGTCGTGTTTGCCTTGCAGGAACAGGACTGGCATCGTCATCTTCGCAAACAGGAAGTTGTGACGATCTTGGAGTTCCTTCTCTAGCCCTGTGTGATCAAATTGTCTCGGTGATGCCTCGGCTACCCCCTTGAACTTGACTTCGTGATCGAGCCGATCCAACACCTCTTTAGTGATGCCTTCCACGCGATATCCGCCTGCAGCGTAGGCAACTCGGGGGAATCCGGTCCATTTCATCAGATAAGAAAACCAAGACTGTGCAAAGATATCATGCGGAGGCTTGGGATCACCGTGCGGCTCGTTGGCTGACTGCTGCATTCTAACGTAACGCAAAATGCGTCCTTCCATGCCGTTAACGTTCAACAGATGATCTGAAATCACCGAACCACGGTCGTGCCCACCTAAGTTGAATCGCTCAATCCCGATACTGTCCAACATCTTTCCTAATGATGCTGCGATGGCTGAATAGCGGTAATCCATGTCTAGCCGTTTGTCGCTTTGACCGTTTCCAAGCGTATCGACAGCAATGCAGTAGAACTGATC
>JANQSK010000428.1 GCA_028284105.1 Anaerolineae bacterium | reverse complement strand
AAAGTGCACCTAAGAAAAAGGCTGTATTGCCAATTAAGTCGTTGATCCACAGCCCAAAAAGAGGCATTTCCCAAACGTCGCCACGGAAACGACTAATCGCTTCACCAGGGGATTCAGGTAAAGATTTTGCACCCGGTTGGTCCATAATTCGGGACATCATATTTTTGTGAAGCAAAGCGTGAGATTGAAGCATAAACGGCCGATTCATTTTAATCATGCCGCGACGTCCAAACATGCGCACAATCGTAATGCTTACCATGGCTGCAATCAGACCCCAAAGCGGAAGATAAACTTGACTATTTGCGCTTAAGAGATTGAAAAAGTGGCGTAATATGAGCCCCAATCCCAATCGCGAGAGCAAGGTGACGATGAGGGCCAGCATATTGAAAAAGTATTGCCACGGCCGAAAACGTATGAGACGCCAAATATGTTTCCAAGTGGGATAAGTTTGTTCAATTGAAACTGTTGTCATACTCCTCCATAAAGAGTGATTTAAAAAATGGTTTACACCATCTCCACATTTTTGCCTGTTTGTAAGAGCTCATAGAATTTTGAGGTTGGGTCAGTTGCGAGATTTGAATAGGTGTCATTTTCAGCAATACGGCCGTTTTCTAAAATCATAATTTGGTCAGCTCGAGCAACGGTGCCTAAACGATGCGCCACAATAATGCCTGTTCTGTTTTCAAGGAGCTTGTCAATGGCGCGTTCAATTAATTGCTCGGTGGCAGGGTCAAGGCGTGATGACGCTTCATCAAGAATGACTAAGCCTGGATCTTTTAAGAAGACACGTGTAAATGCGAGCAGTTGGGCTTCACCAGCAGAAAGACTGCTTCCTTCTGATTTTAAAATGGTGTCTAATCCATAGGGCAAACTGGCAAACCAAGACATCATGCCTAAAGATTCAATCACCTCTAGTATTTGCATATCTGAGATGCTGTCGTCAAAAAAGGTTAAATTATCTCGAACTGAGGCGCGAAACAGCTGTACATCTTGGGTTACAAGGCCAACATTTTCACGGAGCTTATCTAAAGCAAAATTTTGTATAGCCTGATCACCGAGTTTGATCTGACCTTGTTGGGCTTCATAAAGTCTAAAAAGAAGGCGCGTAATGGTTGTTTTTCCACTCCCTGTGCGACCAAGTAGCCCTAAGGTTTCCCCAGCTTTCAATTTAAAGGACACATTTTGTAAAATGGGGTCTTTTTCATGGTAAGCGAAGGTGACTTCGTCAAACGCGACGGCGAGAGGTCCATCTGAAAATACGGCCGTTTCTTCATCCACAATTTGGCTTGTTTGTCGTACTAATGTTTCGACCCGTTCAATACCTGCAGCTGCTTTTTGGAGCTGTTGGATTTGGTCTGCAATCTGGCGAAGGGGTTGGAAAATAATGTTTGTGTAATTGATGATGAGATAGGCGGTTCCAATGGTGATCAACCCAGCTTGGAATAGGGAGTAGCTGGCCCACATGGCCAAGATTAAACCAACCCCAAGTAAGGCAATCCAAGTGAGAATCAACTTGATGCTCACTGACGCCCCTTCAACCTCTTTGGTGATGCGAACCCGATGTAATGAAAATAAGCGGCGAAACACATAGGGAACGGCCCCATTTGAACGGGTATCTTCAGTGCCAGCCAGTTGTTCTTCAATGAAGCCAAACAGTTCTGCATTGGCTTCGCGAGCTGCTTTCCAATGGGGAACTGCGATGGCGCGGAGCTTGCTTAAAATAAAAAGCGCCACAATGGCAAAGACAAAAAGTCCAGCTGAGATTCGCCAATCAACCCAAAGTAAGGTTATCAAGATGCCAATGATGAGCAGTAAGTTGCCAAAAATACGTAATACAAAATCTGAAAAGAAGATGGCTATATTGGCCACATCTCCATCAATACGCTCAATCATTTCACCCGGCGTATGCTCGTTGTGAAAAGTCATGTCAAGCTTGATGCAGTGGCGCGCTAAATTAGAGCGGAGCTGATTAGTTGAGCGCCAACCTATATCTTCACTGTAATATCGAGCAGCCACGTTAACGCCTTGTAAGATGAGCGATGTGATGAGAAAAATAACGGCCGTATTAATCAGTGGGGATAATGAAGGGGACGAAACGGCCGTGTCGATAAAACGTCGCACCAGTTGAGGGTTAATCAAGGTGAGCCCTAAATTTGCAAAAATAAAGAGCCCCAGCAGGGCGACTTTGCCTCGCAGTGGAGACAAATATTGGTACATAAGATCCCAATATCTTCTTAAGGGTAATTCCATAAAACCTCCTACTATTTTATGTTTTTCCGTGACACGAACCGCCAGTCTAACGTAGGTGTCCGTTTTTGTCAAAAAAATGTCAGAATTACGATAAAATTAGCGAAATAAAGATATTTTGTATTGTGCATTGCGTCCAAAATTGTGAAAACCAGTTGGAAAAGATAAAATTAGAGGCTATGGAGAAATGGGATTTCAAAGCAGAAATACAATCTTATGATATCGATTTGACGCGTGCGGCACTCCATTTGGCTCGTGAAGTTGCTTATCCAACCTTGGATGTTTTGACAATCGTTCATGAAATTGACTCGCTTGCTGAATTAGCCAAAAAGCAAATTTCTCCAGATTTGTCAATTGATATTCAAGCCCAACTCTTAAATGAGTTTTTATTCCAGCAGCAAAAATTCCAAGGGAATAGCGAGCAATATTACGACGTGCGAAACAGTTTTCTAAATGATGTGCTGGAACGACGGCTTGGTATTCCAATTTCTTTATCTTTGTTATTCATTATTGTTGCTGAACGACTCGATATACCTGCTTATGGGGTTGGGTTGCCTGGACACTTTGTTGTGATGGTGCCAAATGGAAATCAGCGCCTGTTCTTTGATCCGTTTAATGGGGGAGGCCGTCTTTCCCTCACAGACTGTACCCGTTTGGTTGAACAAACGACAGGATATGATGGCGCTTTTAAGCCTGAATGGCTTGATCCAATTTCGAAAAAGATGATTTTGACAAGAATGCTCTACAATTTGCGCGGGGCGTTTGTGCAAATCGAAAAATGGCCTGAAGCCATTCGAACCTTAGAATGTTTGAAAGCCCTTGATCCAGAAGATGCCGCAATCATACGAGATTTAGGGGTTCTCCATTTTCAATATGGAAAAATGCAT
>JANQSK010000417.1 GCA_028284105.1 Anaerolineae bacterium | reverse complement strand
TAATTCTTGGGCCCACCAACGACATATCTTGCTTTAAGATGTTGAAAAGTTGCGGAAGCTCATCCAAGCTGTATTTGCGTAAAAATTTCCCCATTCTTGTGACGCGTGGATCACATTTCAGTTTATAGTTTTTGTTAAGTTCAGCTCTGAGTTTTGGATATTGCGACAATATTTCATCCCCATTGATGTACATGGTTCGAAATTTGAACGCATCAAAAACACGGCCGTTTTTCCCTAATACCCGTCGTCGATAAATGACAGGACCCGGTGAGTCAAGCTTCACCGCAATTGCCAAAATGAGCAATAAAGGGAGCAAGCAGAATAAAGCGGGTACAACAATAATAATATCTAAAGCCGCTTTACGAATTTTATGATTATCTTGAAGACTCGATAGGCTTATTGCTTCTTCAGTTACAGTCACACCGTTTGCTGCCTTGACTTCCTCAACAACCGGTTCAGACACAATCGGTGTTTGCATCGTTGAAATTCCTCTGTCTTTGTTTGATTTAGACTGGAAGCACCTTGTTCGTACAGAGAAAATAATAAGGCTGGCGTCTTACGATTCGCCTTATGCGACCTTACCAAAGTCCTAAAGATTTTTTTATATTTGACAAAGCCATCCTTTTGTGAATAATATCACAATATATTGTGATATTATTCACAAAAAGATGTGGTTGGAATGAAAAATAGTTCAAAATTGTCCCCTATTCTTCAAAAACTCCGTCAAAGAAGATTGCCTGCTAAACCAGCCGAAAAGCTTGAGGGGCAAATCGAAGCAGCCCAAAAGCGCGGTGAATTTGATAACCTACCAGGCACAGGCGAACCCTTAAATCTTGACAAGAATCCATTCACAAAGGGTGCTGCTATTTCAAATGAGCTTTTAAAAAATAGTGGGTTTAGCCTACCCTTTATTGAAGCGCGGAATGAAATCCAAACGGCCGTTTCTCAAGCCGAACGAAAGCTACTGCTCATTTGGCAACTGTATGACGGCTCAGAAAAAAGTCGTCAGAAGTGGCAGGATGCCAAAGAAAACTTTGCAAACACTGTGACCGTCATTAATAAACGCATTCTGACTTACAATCTCAAAGCGCCGTCAGTCCAGTTGCACTTACCAGCCATTCGACCAGATGAGCGAATTCGGGCTATTCAAGACTCTATCATGTAAAATAAGGGCATGACACAGCCCGACTTGATTTTAACGGCCGATTCTGCCTATTTAACGCCTGCCATTCAAGAGTTAAAAAGCGTTGATCCCGGCGTACAGATTCTAGGTGAGATCGATCAAGGGATTGTTACGGCCGTTACCCGAAGCGGGTTTTTCCAAGTTGCAGAAAAGTGGCGGCAAGCATCTCCTATCTTTTGCCGCCACATTGCCCCCATTCAAATTACCCTTCCGCTAGACAATCAGGAAGATGACCTTCAAAAGCTTGCCAAAAGCGTTGAGGAAGAGTTGCTTCCCTTTTTTGAACCTGACATGTCTTTTTCAGTGCAGTGTCGCTGTTTAAAAGGCAGCATTCATAAACCGTTTGACCTCAACAATGCACTGGCTACCCTCATTGAAGAAAATAGCAGTTCACCGTTAAACGTCAAAAATCCACTCCAAATCCTGTCCATTGCCGTTGAAGCAGAGTGTGCTCACATCGGGCTCTCTTTGGCACAGCATAATTTATCCAATTGGGCAGGCGGCGTGCATCGGTTTGCTAAAGAAAAAGGGCAAATTAGCCGGGCCGAATTCAAGTTATTAGAAGCAATTGAGCAGTTTCATTTAGAACTCCCTGTCCGAAGCCACGCGTTAGATTTAGGAGCCTCTCCTGGTGGATGGACGCGGGTATTGCGACAAAAAGGGTTGCTGGTTACGGCCGTTGATCCCGGCATGCTTCACAAATCATTGGCCCACGACAAAGCCATTCGACATCTTCCGATGGCGGCCGAAAAATATTTAACACAATATCCAGACAGCTACGATTTGATCGTCAATGACATGCGCATGGACGCCAGGGATTCGGCGCGGCTCATGGTAAAATATGAACCCTATTTATATGCGCATGGGGAAATTTTAATGACATTAAAGCTCCCCACCACTGACCCACTAAAACCGCTTGACCACGCCCTCAATATTCTGAAAGAAGCGTTTACTGTCGTTCAAACACGGCAGCTTTTCCACAATCGAAATGAAGTAACCGTGTATCTACGGAAAAAATCGAACAACGAATAAGAGCACCTCATCAACAACTCTCATCGAAGGCTCTTCCATATAAATTAAACAAAAGGCATAAAAACGAAGCGAAAAAAGGGGAAAACATGGCTCGTCCTGAACTTGTTGCAAACTCAGATGCAGTGTGGATCACAATGGAAGATTCCACCAACTTAATGACCGTTTCGGGTCTCTTGCACTTTGATGATGTCATTGATCATGAACGACTCAAGCAAACGATTGAAAATCGCCTCTTAACCTACAAGCGATTTAAGCAGCGCATCGTCGAACCTTCTTTACCGCTCGCCCCACTCTTTTGGGAAAGCGACCCCAATTTCAACTTAGATGCTCACATTGTCCGAGTAGGTCTCCCATCACCAAATGATGAAGCAACGCTTCAACAGATGGTAAGCCGTTTAGTGAGCACGCCGCTTGATCAATCAAAACCGCTTTGGCAGGTTCATATTATCGAAAATGTGGGTGAGGGAAGTGCTGTTTTGGCTCGAATGCATCACGCAATGGCTGATGGATTAGCACTTGTAATGGTGTTGCTCTCATTGGCTGACTTTGCACCGGATGCTCCTCCTCGTCCACCAAAAGAGGAATCATCCAAACCATCATCCAGCTTATTTGACAGCTTGCGTAAGCAGGCCAATTCAGCCGTAACGGCCGTATCGAGCACCGCTTCATCCATTATGAAAGAAGGGATGGAAACCATACAAAATCCTTCCCGCGCCATGGAAATGGCTCAGAAAGGCGCGGATAATGCACGAGCAGTAAGCCAAGTTATCTCTGAGCCATCCGATCCGAAAACGCGCTTTAAGGGCAAGCTGGGAGTCGATAAAACGGTTGCCTGGTCTCGCGCCATTCCGCTTGGGGATATCAAGACGATTAAAAACAAGTTGGGGGGTGGTGTCAACGAAGT
>JANQSK010000406.1 GCA_028284105.1 Anaerolineae bacterium | reverse complement strand
TTCGCACGATTAAGCGCCATTTCAGCCACTTTACAGTGCTGACGAACTGGCTCATCAAAGGTCGAGCTTACGACTTCCCCATCAATTGAGCGATCCATATCGGTCACTTCTTCAGGTCGCTCACCAATGAGTACAACCATAAGATGAATTTCAGGGTAATTTTCTGAAATACCGTTGGCGATATCTTTCAATACGGTGGTTTTACCAGCCTTTGGAGGGGATACAATCAAACCACGTTGACCTCGGCCAATGGGCGCAACAAGGTCTAACATTCTTGTAGAAAGAATATTGGGTCTTGTTTCTAATTTGTATTTTTCATCTGGGAAAATGGGGGTTAATGATTCGTAGTTTGCACGTTTTTTTGCTTTATCAGGAGAACGGCCGTTTACCGCTTCAACTCGCAAAAGACTGAAATACTTCTCGTTGTCTTTTGGCGCTCTAACCTGCCCCATGACAAGGTCACCTGTTCGTAAACCAAGTCGTCTAATTTGAGAACTCGATACATATATATCGTTAGGTCCTGATAAAAAGTCCTTAGTTGTTCTCAAAAAACCCATGGCTTGCTTGTCATCTTCAACAATTTCAAGCACGCCTCCTCTAAAATCATTTCCACTTTGTTCAGCATTTTTCTTCATAATTTCAAGAACCAGCATCTGTTTTTTCATTGTGCTGAAGTTCGTTATCTCTTTTTCTTTAGCGAGTTCTCGTAACTCACTTAGTTTCATAGTTTCTAATTGACCTATGTCCATATAACTGTCTCCACGTGTTTGATGACACGGACGTATAACACCTGTTATACTTTTTTATTGTTTATCAAATTGGGATTTTTTATTGCGCTTCTCTATGCGAAAACACTCGCGATCTATCTATATATATTTGCCCGAAACAAATAATCTTTAATCTATATAATTACTCTTAAAAGTTGCTTCTTTTTTTATCCAAAACGACAGGTAAAAACTGTGAAGGAAAACCAATTTGGATATTTATTTATCAAATCTATGGGAATAAATTTGGAGCCAGCTAGTGGTCAACAAAAGTATAGCATGCTTAATTTGCTCAGTCAATTTTCACATAACTATCTTAAGGTCCTGTTTTTCCTATTTCCCACTATATTGTTGGAAAAACATTTCTGCTTGATGAACCAAAGAACGATTTCCAATAAAGAACGGTGTTCTTTGATGTAAAGACTCAATTTCCACATCTAAGATGGGTTTACAGCCATTTGAAGCGTATCCGCCAGCTTGATCAATAAGTAATGCTAATGGACCTGCTTCATATAATAATCGAATTTTACCCTCTGGTTTATTAATCTCTCCAGGGTAGTAAAAAACACCTCCCCGTAATAAATTTCGATGAAAGTCAGCCACTAAAGACCCAATATAACGTGAGGACATCTTAGGCGATTCGGGTCCTTGGAGCCAATCCGTATAAGCTTGCACTGGCTTTTCCCACTTCGAATAATAAGCATGATTTACACTAAAGTATGAAGGTGGGTCCGGCAACACCATATTTTCATGTGACAGCAAAAATTCACCTAGCTCAGGATTTAATGTAAATCCATGAACGCCTGTTCCAGTCGTATAAACAAGCATGGTGCTTGATCCATAAAGCACATAACCTGCACCAACTAAGCGACGAGCCGGTTGCAAAATGTCCTCAATTCGGCCTCGCTTGTCATATTCACGACAGCGATAAATACCAAAAATAGTCCCAATACTCACATTAACATCTATATTAGAAGAGCCATCTAATGGATCATAAACTAAAACATAAGAGCCTTTTTTATAAGGTTCAGGAATGCCAATGATATCTTCTCGTTCTTCTGATGCCATGACGCACAATCTACCCGTATGGTCGTTGAGTTTGAAGATGATCTCATCCGCATAGACATCTAATTTTTGTTGATCTTCACCTTGAATATTAACCGAGCCAGCTTGCCCTAAAATCTCAGTTAATCCTGCGCGGTTGGTTTTCTGAGAGATTATTTTGGCGGAGAGGGCAATATCATATAAAAGATTTGTAAACTCACCTCTCGCATAATCAGGTTGATGTTCAAAAATAAAGCGTTCTATTGTGACAATCTTTGACATAGGAGACTCCGCTGAAGGAACTTGGGAATGGGAAATTTGGGAAAGTGGGGTTGATGTTAATCAATATCTTAAATCTTTTTTATAAAAGAATAATAGCGAGATAGTAACCAATCGTCGTGGACCATACTAATGAGTCAATTCTATCTAATGCACCGCCGTGCCCTGGAAAAAGGATACCAGAATCTTTTACACCGGCTTCACGTTTGATGAGTGAGATACTCAGATCACCAACCGGTCCAACAAAGGAAACGAGGATTCCAAGGAATAATGCATGCATGACCGGGATGTCTAAAAATGGTGCAATAATAACGGATACGGCCGTTGCAAAAAACAAACCGCCAAATAAACCTTCCACCGTCTTATTTGGGCTTAGCCTTGGCGTTAATTGATGTTTCCCAAGGATAAAACGGCCAGCAAGAAAACGACCCACTAAATAAGCACCAATATCAGCAAACCACGTAGCAATGAACGTTAACATCGTCCACTGCCAAGCCATCTCTTCTAAACGCCGTATCCAAAAGAAATGACTTCCCAGCCATCCAAGTACGATGACACCCATAACCAATGAGAACCAGCTCATCAGCGTATATTGATGGCCTTTAATCTCATACAGCCACAGGCCATAAAGCATGACAATGAAAAAGGATATTGCCCAAATTAAAGCATCGGATTCAATTATTGAAAATTGGGCATTAAACCATTGCAACATCACAAGGGGCAGAAGCAAAAAAAAGGGAACGTGCCATCCCATCTTGCCAACGATTTGGGTAAATTCGTATACCGCGACTGAGAGGACAATCAAAAATGGAATGAAATAAAGCCAGCCACCAATCGTAACAAGATAAAGAAGCAGGGGTCCAATTGTTAAAGTGACGATGGCCCTTTGTAAAAACATAAACAGTTAAATCGCAAATTGGAAACCGCACTGAAACGCGATTAAATTTTATTCTACAACAAGGCCATATCGACGTTCACGCTGATTAAAGGCTACGATCGCTTCATAGAGCTCATCGCGCCCAAAATCAGGCCAATAGGCGGGTGTGGGATAATATTCAGCATAAGCAGCTTGCCAAATCAAAAAGTTACTAATCCGCAATTCGCCGCTTGTGCGAATCACTAAATCAGGATCTGGCAACCCCTTTGTGAACAGGTAAGAGCTAAAAAGCTCTTCAGAAAGTGCCTGAGGTTCAACTTGATCAGCCAACATTTGCTGAACGGCATGTAAGATTTCTGCCCTTCCACCATAGTTGAAAGCAACATTTAAAATCAATGTCTTGTTATCTTTTGTGAGCTCTAAAGCCCGTCGAACCTTTTCTTGAAGAGTAGGATTTATGGCAGACAAATCACCTAGATGATGAATGCACACGCCTTGCGCATGCAGATTATGAATTTCTTGATCGAGTACCCGAGCAAAAATCTTCATCAATGCACGTACTTCGGTTTCTGGTCTTCCCCAGTTTTCCGTTGAAAAAGCATATATGGTTAAGATTTCAATCCCGAATTCAACACTTGCATTGATTATGCGTCGAAGATTTTCAGCGCCTGCCCGATGGCCAGCTTGCCTAGGTAGGCCACGCTTTTTGGCCCAACGGCCGTTTCCATCCATGATAATTGCAACAT
>JANQSK010000404.1 GCA_028284105.1 Anaerolineae bacterium | reverse complement strand
ATCGTATCTGCACCAATTGCGTAAGCGCAAATCAATGCGCCTTCAATCACTTGGTGAGGGTTCTTTTCTAACAGCTCTCGATCTTTAAATGTGCCAGTTTCCGACTCATCAGAGTTAATTACCACATATTTTTGGCCTTCACCCTTCGGTATAAATCCCCACTTGATGCCAGTCGGGAATCCTGCACCACCTCGCCCACGCAAACCAGACTCGCGGACAATATCGATAACTTCGCTTTTCTGCATTTTCAACGCTTTCTTTAAAGCGTCGTAACCGCCATTCTTTTGATAGACATCTAACGTCTTAATATTCTCAATATCACGATGTCGCAATAAAACATGAGTCATTATGCGTTCTCCCTAGGATGCCTTTGCGTATGAAATACTTTTTTGCACGACAGGGTGTGCTGACTTGCCGTCTGCCGCCTCTTGTCGAAGCCGTGCGATCAAAGCATCAAACTTTTCTTCATTTAAATTTTCTTCAAACTTCAAATTGCACTGCAGCATGGGTGCCCGATCACAAGCAGCTAAGCACATAACACCTTTAAGGGTAAACATGCCATCGTTAGTTGTTCCTTCAACAGGAATATCAAGCTTGCGAGATGCCATTTCCAAAAATTCATCCGCCCCACGTAAAGCACATGCCAGATCATTACAAACTTCTAATACGTAACGACCTACTTTTTCTTCATGATAAAGCGTATAAAACCCCGCTAACGACAAAATATGTGTTGGGTCTAAATCAAGAATCCCAGCGACTTCTGTCATGGCTTCCCGGGTCAAATTGCCATATTCCGTTTGTGCTAAATGCATTAAAGGCAACGCAGCTGATTTCTTTGTTGGAAACCGAGCTAAAATCCCTTCTATTTCTTTTGCATACTTTTCAGAAAGCATGTCTTCTCCTGTAAAAGCGTTTAGCTTTAAAAATTATCTATCAATCTCGCCTAATACAATGTCAATCGACCCAATTATTGCCACAAGGTCAGCCACAAATACGCCTTTAGACATATTTGGAAGAGAAGCTAGATTGACAAATGATGGCGTTCTGAAGTGAACGCGAGCAGGCTTTGGTGAGCCATCACCACGAACATATACGCCTAGCTCACCTCGAGGTGATTCAATGCTGTTGTAAACTGAACCTTCAGGAGCGCTAAATCCTTCTGTCCAAATCTTGAAGTGGTGAATAACCGCTTCCATGCTCCGACCAAGTTCAGAACGTGCAGGTGGAACAATTTTCCGGTCACTAATATTGACAGGCCCTTCTGGCAACTTGTCAATTGCTTGGCGAATGATGCGTAAGCTTTCACGCATTTCAAGCATACGACAAGCATACCGTGCATAAACGTCCCCTTCAGTCTTAACAGGAACGTCAAATTCATAATTTTCGTATCCAATGTAAGGTTGGGATTTTCGAATATCCCAGTTCACACCAGACCCTCTCAAACTTGCACCGGTCATCCCCCAAGCCACTGCATCTTCAGCCGAAACATAACCTATCTCTTTAGTTCGTTCTAAAAAGATAGGATTATTTTTCAACAACGCTTCATAATCAGCAATTTTTGCAGGGAAAAAATCTAGGAATTGGCGAATAGCGGGTTCAAACTCTTCGGGCACATCACGCCACAAACCACCAGGGCGGAAATAACTAACCATCATTCTTTGGCCAGCACACATCTCAAAAACATCAAGAATGTATTCCCGTTCGCGAAACGCATAAAGGAAAACTGACATCGCTGCCAAGTCTAAAGCGTGCGTGCCTAACCATACAAGATGGCTTGAAATACGAGCCATTTCAGACAAAATGACACGAATAACTTGAGCTCTTGGCGTTGCTTCAACACCAAGCAACTTCTCAACAGCCAAAACATATCCTAAGTTGTTTGACATAGGCGATAAGTAATCCAGCCGATCTGTCATCACAAGTGATTTTGTATATGTTTTGGTCTCCATGGTCTTTTCGACACCTGTGTGCAAAAAGCCAATATCTGGCGCACAGTTGACGATGCTTTCACCATCGAGTTCTAGAAGGAGGCGAAGAACACCATGTGTACTCGGATGCTGTGGCCCCATGCTCAAGAGCATGTTTTCTTCAGGGTTATCAATCTGCATCCCGGTACCAACTTTAGCCCGGAGTTCTTCTACTGAAATTTCTTGAATTGTGTCGCTGCCTGCGGATAGCGTCATGCTCACCTCACAAAATTAATCTTTTGCGTATGGTTTTTTAGAATCGATCTCTTTGTAATTGAAAGAAAACTGAACTTCTTCGTAGCCTAGAGGATAATCTTTGCGTAAAGGATGCCCCTGCCAATCTTCAGGCAGGAATAATCTACGAAGACTTTTATTATTTTTAAATGTAATGCCCATCAGATCCCAAACTTCAGTTTCAAGCCACGTCGCAATTGGCCAAACAGCAGCTAAAGTTTCTGGACCATTATCGGGGTCTTCTACCTCGACTTTTAAACGAAGCCGGTGATTATTGGGAATCGAATAAAGGTGGTAGCTTACTAAAAACCGAGGGAATGCTGGCAGCATATCATCTGCCACAATATCCGAAAGGAAATCAAACTGAAATTCGTCACGCATTAGTTGGGCAACTTTTTTCAATTGATCCTTTTTGATTTGCAACGTTTGCTCTCCACGAAAATCGTCGGTCGCTTCTATTGCATCGGGCAATGTAGATTTTATTTTATCAACAATTCGTTGAGCTATACTCATGAGTCAAATCCCTAAAAATGTGATTAAGCGTAATCTACAATTTTCTCGCCACGAATACGTTCGTGCAAAGTCATAATGCCATCAATTAACGCTTCAGGGCGAGGTGGGCAACCAGCGACGTACACATCAACAGGAACAATTTCATCCACCCCTTGAACAATGGCATAGTTATTGAATACACCGCCGCATGAAGCACAGTCACCCATTGCAATCACCCATTTGGGCTCTGGCATTTGATCGTACAAACGGCGTACTACGGGCGCCATCTTTCGTGACACCCGACCAGCAACAATCATGAGATCTGCTTGGCGAGGAGTTGGCCGATTAAGTTCCATCCCAAAACGAGAAGCATCATAGCCAGATGATTGCGAAGCCATCATTTCAATGGCACAACAGGCTAAACCAAAAAGAAGAGGCCACATTGCATTGGTACGGCCCCAATTAACTAAATCTTCTAAACGATGGGTAACAATACCCATATCACCTAATTTTTGTTCTAATCCCATTCTAAGACACCTTTTTTCCAGACCCATAGGTCGCCAAGAATAAAGATAAACATGAATATCAACATGGCGTATAGGCCGAAAAGTCCAAGTTTACGAAATGTAATTGCCCAGGGAACTAACAAGATAATATCAACATCAAACAGAATAAAAAGAACAGCCAAACGGTAAAATTTGACTGGCAATCTTCTTTGTGCCTCACCAATTGGAGCCATTCCAGATTCATATGGCGTCATCATCCGCGAATCAGATGAATGATTTCGGCTGGGACCGAGGTTAAGCGATAGGAATGTCAACAGGATGGGGAGGAAAATAGCAATTCCTAGGAGGACGGCTATAGGAAGATAAAGGGTTAAATTCATAGATGCTACCAACTTTCCTGATGGTTATAAATCACAAAATTTTTGTTATTTTACTTTCAAAACTCTTTTTGAGATTTATGAATTTCCAATATGTGCATTCTATCACAATCAAAATACAGCGGCAACAAAGTTAAGGGGGTGGTAAACGGCCGTTTGGACCCCAAAATACAGTTGAATTCAAGAATGTCAAAGGGGCATGACTAGCCCTTTTTACCCATAAAACAAAAAGCCCCTCCATCAAAATGGAAGGGCATAAATATAAAGCGGATTCGAATGATTAGCTTAAATAATCACGCAATGATTTACTCCGGCTTGGATGACGCAACTTTCTCAATGCTTTGGCTTCAATTTGGCGAATACGTTCACGAGTGACCCCAAAGCTGCGACCCACTTCTTCAAGTGTATGGTCTTTACCATCATTTAAGCCAAATCGCATTTCAAGAACTTCTCGTTCGCGCTCACTCAGGAAACCGAGTACATTTCGGATTTGCTCACGGAGTAATTCTTTAGAAGCTGCATCGACTGGTTCTAATGCTGATTCATCAGGAATAAAATCACCATATTCGGTAGCATCTTCATTACCTACAGGTGATTCAAGCGACATTGGATCCATTGAAATACGCAAAATATCGCGAATCTTACTGATAGCTTGCTTCCATTTACGATTTAGGACCGGATCAATCTTGGTCCCTTCAACAAGTGCTTCTTTGATTTCATTTGACTCTTCAGGGGTCAAATAATCCATCTCGAGTGCTAATTCTTCAACTGTGGGTTCATGGTTTAAGACCTGAACCAAATCACGTTGCATTTTGACAATCTTATTGATGGTTTCAAACATATGCACTGGGATACGAATTGTACGTGCTTGATCCGCAATGGCTCGACTTACAGCTTGTCGAATCCACCACGTGGCATAGGTGCTAAATTTATACCCCTTTGTATGGTCAAATTTTTCTACAGCACGTAAAAGACCCACATTGCCTTCTTGAACAAGATCAAGTAAATGAATGCCACGACCCATGTAACGCTTTGCAACACTTACAACTAAGCGTAAGTTTGCGCCGGTGAGGCTTTCTTTGGCTTCTTCAGCCAAATCATAAATCATGTATTCATTAAATTTCAGCCCCACTTTATCTTGGGAGAGCCATTGATCCATGACTGATTGTTCGACCAGCTCGTTTTCTTTCTCTACATGATTGCGCAGCTTTTTACTTAAATCAGTTGGCATCAGGTAAAGGGCGGTGAACATATGAAAGGCGCTTTGTGACAGATCAAACCAAGTATCTTCTTGTCCCCAATTTCCCTTGTTCAGGAAATTGCGCAAATAAGATGGTTCTTCACCTTGCCATGTACGACGAAGTCCTCTTGCCTCGTCAATGATTGACAGCAAGTCCATATGATCGACACCTAATTTGTCGCTCTCTTCGTTGGCAATGGCGTAATTTGCAAGCAAATTACCATAGTT
>JANQSK010000402.1 GCA_028284105.1 Anaerolineae bacterium | reverse complement strand
AGGTTCGGGTGAACTCGAGCCACACACCGCATTTCCCCCTGATATGATGGTGTCGTGCCAGTTATAATCATGAACGGCCGTATTGCCATCCCAGCCCCGATATTGATTGATTAAGCCTGGGTGCGTCCAGTTGTAGCCCGTATCTTGGCCACCGATCACCACCCCTTGTCCCGTATACCCAAGCGCCCACACCACATCGGCGCGCACATGTGAGATATTCCACTGCACATTGCTTTGGCTGGGTTTAACGGCCGTATTTTCCCCAACGGGTAATGTTTCCAATGATATGGTGGGATTAGCCACAATTTGAGCCACATCGGAACGTTCTGCAAGCTGTTGGAGTGCTTGAACATCACCTTTTACCCAAATCATATTGGTAATCCAATAGGGTCGATAAGGAAAACCCAGTGATTCAATTTGAGCAATAATTGGGGCTTGCGTTTGCAAAGCAACGGCTGTTAACGTGTCATAGACAAATTGCCCCTTCTCCGTTTTCGTCTGCAACAATCGTGCCCCAGACACATCACCTTGCTCGTCGAGGATAATCATAAATTCTGTTGGCTCTGACGCGATGTCCATTAGCAAGACAGGATCAACTTTCTCCATCCAAGGGGCGGAATCATTATCTGCGCTATTAGCGACACGAATTGAGAGGGTCATCAACAAGAAACATATAAACAGGCAAGATTGAACGAGTTTTTTCATTACTTCCTTTAGTACTTTGTTACAGAAGTTTTTCCCAAAAATATTCAATCAGGATTTCAGGGAATTTGTGGAATTTTAAAGCTTCTAATTCCCTAAAACCCTTTAATTCCTGATTTTTCAAAGCTCTTATGACACAGTGTATTTAGTACAGAATAGCAGGAATTTATATAGCAGGTGCGGACCGACTAATCAAGCAAATCGATCTCAAAGGGCATCAGCATCAATGGTTTATGAAGAAATGTTTGAACCGTTTTTCGAGAAATGAGCGATGTGAGAAACTCAGCCGTTTCTATCGGTTTTGGGAGCTGATAGGATGCACCTTTACCGTAGATGTTGCGCACGGAGACATGATCTAATTCTCCCCTTGGCAAATCAGCCAGTTCCGCCGCCAGTTGAATTGCATCCTGAATACTGCCTAGTGAATCGACTAAATTATGGGACAACGCTTGCCGCCCTGTCCACACGCGACCTAAACAAATGGGATCAAGCTCATCAAATGGAATTTCTCGACCTGTTGAAACAACCTCTTTGAACTGTCGATAAACTTCCTGAATCCCATCCATAAATTTGTCTTTTTGGGCCTGGGTTAAAGCTTTTGTGCTCGTATACAGCCCAGAGTTTTCTCCACGAGAGAGCTCGACTTGGGTTATACCTAGTTTCTCGTTGACGCCATCCAAGCTCGGTTTAGCACTCACAACACCAATTGAGCCCGTAATTGTGCCAGCTTGGGCCACAATGTGATTAGAAATAGCGCTCACATAATAGCCACCTGAAGCAGCCACATTCCCCATGTATACAACCACAGGAATTTTTTTTGAGATTCGCATAATCTCTCGGCCAATGATGTCTGAAGCTAATGCATCTCCCCCAGGTGAGTTGACATGGAAGATAAGGGCCGCCATATTGTCATTTTCCATCGCTTGACGAAGAACGGCCGTTAATGTGATATCACCGGAAGTCCCTCCACCCACAATAGGAATTGGCAAATCAACCGGCGAATCTTGACTCTTACCCCGTACAATCGCGCCCTCTAAGCCCACCACACCAATAAACTTTCGATGCTGCCTCTTTGGTTTTAATGTTAAAAATGGGGCTGCTTTCTCCCAAACCATGAGTTGAATATCAGATTTTTGATCACCAATGTCATTACCATCATCACCCTGAGCATCTTCATTCTTCTCAGCCTCTGAATCAGAAGAGCCCTCATCCTCATCCCCATTCTCGTCTAAGATAGGCACAGCGCTTAAAATTTGCTCAAGTTCATCTTCATACCCAATATGATCAACAAGCCCGTGAGCCAACGCTTCATTGGCACTTA
>JANQSK010000400.1 GCA_028284105.1 Anaerolineae bacterium | reverse complement strand
TTCAAGCAAAGCTGGCGCTTGACGGCCGTATTTGCTTGTGACCTGCTCCAGCGCTCTCATCGAGGCTTCTACTTCAGGGGCGTAAATTTCAGCGGCCGTCAGCGTATCGGTTTTTCCTGCGACCCCATAGACAAAACCCGTCATTGAGAGCAAGCCAGAATTGGCGTATTGTGGATGGGTGTGTCCAAAGCGGAACTGTCCCCATTCGGGACGGCCGTAACTCGCCCAGCCTTCAGGATCCTCGGCCAACTCAACAATCGTATCCCAACCAATAGGCGTGTCAGGCCAGCCCAATGTTTCTGCCATCGGTCGCCACATCGCAAATCCTAGCGGCGCATAAATGGTTGATGTACAGGCTTGGCTGGCAATAGGGACATTATTTTGCAGAATCCAATTTTGATTGGCTTGATCCACCCACGATTGATCACCGGGGCTCCAAAGGGTCGGTTGCAGGTTCCCTTCTAGAATGCTGTTCATGGAACCACCAGAGGTCACATGACTCACTTCAACCATCACAGTTTTGCCTGCAGCCGTTGTAACACCAGCACTATTAAACTCACCTGCAATTTGATCCAGCCAATTCCGTTTTGTGTTAGAAGAGGCCATCGTAATCAAGATGGTGTCGCTTGTCACTTCACGGCTAATGGTCTCATTGGGCTCCCGCTCAATGGTGGGTGGGTTTTGCGTTTCATTGGCAAAATATCGGACTGCAACGAGCGTCAAGCTCGTACATAAGGTAATTAAAACGATAACTAGAAAAAGGATACGTGTTCGATCCATATATCACCTTTATTGTTGTATCAGGGAGTCGACTGGTACTCTCATCAACTCACCTAGAAATTTCATTGATTGCATCACATTTTTAAATCACAGAAATAATAAAAATAAATCAACTTCAATTGCTGTGATTTACTTGGTGAATAACAGAATTTATAGCGCATCATTTTTATAACACTTTCTGTCAATCACAGTAAACAGTCACACTAAAAAAAGAGTATTCTTTTATTCCTATAAACGCTTGGCGAAGCATGTTTTCGATGCTTGACATTTTTTTTCTTTCGGGCATAACTCCTCTATGTCTAAAAAACGCATCGGGGCCCTTGTCATCGGACAAACACCACGGCCTGATTTAACTAACCCTATAACTACTTTATTACCTGATGTTGACCTAATTACAGTCGGGGCATTAGACGACCGATCTTCAAATTCGCTACCTTCTATTGAAGGAGCAACTTACCCCTTAACAACAAAGCTGAATAACGGCCGTTCCGTCTTTATCTCTGAAGCCTTTATTCAACCATTGCTCCAAGAAAAACTGAATTTTTTAGAAGCAGAAGGGGTGGCTGCATCGATTTTGCTTTGTGCTGGCACCTTTGGAGAGTTGCAAGGAAAACGGCCGTTTATCAAACCCTTTAACATTGGGCTCAATCTGCTTCAATCACTCAACCTCAACCGCATCGGGCTTATCGCCCCTTTCCCAGCTCAAATCCCCCCCATCGAAGCAAGATGGCAAGCGGCAGGATTTAAAACGACCGTTTGGTGTGCCGATATTTACAATCAAGACGACGCATTTTTCAACCAGTTGCAAACCGAGACAAAAACCCATCGTCTTCAAGCGATTTTGCTTGATTACGTCGGTCATGAGCCAGAAACAGTAAAAAAGCTACAAAACCGGGTTGATTTACCTGTTTTTGATCTGGGTGGACTGGCCATCTCAACATTAGCAACGTTGTTATAAACAGGAAGGAGCAATCTCATTCAAACAGATTCAGATACACCCATCACACATTTTGGGAACGTCAATGTGGTTTCAAAGGATACACGCGGCTGGTTTATGGGACATTTTATGCCGGGGGAAGAAAATCCGCTGCGAACGGAAGACCTTGAGTTAAAGTGGCATGTGCATTCAGAAGGGGAAACACGCTCAGAATGGGCGCCAGGCAATCCTGTAAAAACGCTCAATATTCTTATTCGCGGTCATTTTATCCTTCTATTTCCAGATCATGAAGTGGCTTTGAAAAACGAAGGGGATTTTGTTCTTTTTGGACCCGACACACCCCACTCTTACCGCTCAGTCGAAGAGTCTTTGGTCATGACGGTGCGCTGGCCATCTAAACAAAATTAAAGAGGAGAAATAGGATGATGACAACCATCATTAA
>JANQSK010000376.1 GCA_028284105.1 Anaerolineae bacterium | reverse complement strand
CGCGGAAGTGTGGTTTGCGTTTGATCAGCTTAAAAAGTATGAATCCTTGTTGAGCGGTGTGGAAGTTACGGCCGTTACCTCACGTGGAAAAGCGATGTTGACCCAGTTTGCTAATGGACACACCATTTACAGCCATAATCAACTGTATGGTAAATGGGTGGTTCGTGACGCCTATGACTATCCTGAAACAAATTGGCAATTGCGCTTAGCTATCCACAACAAGCAGAAATCAGCACTTTTGTACAGCGCTTCCGATATTGAAGTGTGGCCGACCGGTGAACTCAATGAACATCCTTTCCTTAAAAAACTGGGTCCCGATTTGCTTGATGACGCTACCACCATCGAACAAGTGGCGGTCCGTTTTGTTGATCAAAAGTATCGTCGGCGGGGTTTGATTAGTTTGCTCCTAGATCAAGGCTTTTTGGGGGGATTAGGTAATTATTTACGCAGTGAAGCCCTCTATGTAGCAAGGGTTCATCCGACTTTGCGACCGATGGATTGCACCCCTGAACAAATAGATGCATTGGCAAGGGCAACGGTTGAATTGACACGACAATCCTATCGACATAGCGGTGTTACGAATGATTTGGTCGCGGCAGAAGCGTTAAAGAAGCAAGGATTGTCTTACCCAGAGTAT
The DNA here is from genome assembly GCA_028284105.1 of Anaerolineae bacterium. Classification (GTDB taxonomy): domain Bacteria; phylum Chloroflexota; class Anaerolineae; order Promineifilales; family Promineifilaceae; genus QQUD01. The sequence goes on along the minus strand of JANQSK010000376.1, from coordinate 7,263 downwards.
CGCTTTTGGGTGTTTAATCGTCAGGAACGGCCGTGTTGGGAGTGTGGCACCCCAATTATCAAAGAAGAGATGGGTGGTCGGCGACTGTATTATTGCCCTTCATGCCAAAAGAAAAATGATGGAGAATCATAATGGAGAAAAAAATTCACATTGATGTTTGGTCCGACTACGTTTGACCATATTGCTATCTCGTCTCTTCCAGTTTGGAAAAGCTCAAAGAAAAGTATCCTGTAGAAATTCAGTGGCGTTCGTATGAACTGCGCCCAGCCGGCACTGTTTTACCGCCCGAATACAAAGAACGCATTTTGGCTGCGCGGCCTCGTTTTCAACAAATGGCAAAAGAGCAGTATGGCTTGGATATCAATTCAGGTCCATTTGGGATTGATAGTCGTCCAGCGTTGATTGGCGCTAAATATGCCGAAGCCCAAGGTCGAGGTGATGAATACCACGACGCCATTTACCAAGCGTATTGGCATGATGCCAAAAATATTGAAGATAAAGCGATTCTTCAAGAGGTGGCTGAAACCGCTGGCCTAGAGGTTGAGCCGTTTATAGAGGCTTTAGGAAGCGAAGAATATGAATCACAAGTCTCAGCCGATATTAGCCAAGCGTTTCAATTTGGTTTATCTGGCGTGCCAGCTCTAGTTTTTGAAAATAAATATTTGGTGTCTGGCGCTCAGCCGCTTGAGGTATTGACTCAGGTTGTTGAGCAGGTGATGGGCGAACAAGAAAAAGATGCATAAACGCTCCCCGATTCTATTAATTTGAATGGTCATGTCCGTGAAAACGGGCATCCAACTTTCCTAAAAAATTATTTACCACAAATCCTTCTCATCTCGATAAGAATAGTTAGGCTTTTGATTCGCAAATCGTTGTGAGTCTAAGCTTTCCCCAAAGAAAATGTTGTATACATGCTTTTCATAATGGGTTATGTACTCGCCTACAACTTCTCGTTTGTTGGCAACAACACGGCCGTATTCCCCTTCATTAAGGTTAAACACATGTTTGCTTCTGTGGTAAGCGGCTAACCCGATAATTCCCCAATAGTGAACCTGCAACTGATTGCTATTTTGTTCAAATTCAAGACGGATGTCATCACGCAGTTGATTGTAGGTCCAGCCTTCCTGTAAATCGTAGTATGGCGTTTTGAATAGACTGGTTTCATAAACGTTTACCTGTTGGATAAAACGGCCGTTATTATCCAAGGGTTGATCCAGCTCAGTAGGAAACCCCTCTGGCACGGCATTTCGATAAGTGGCTCCAGGTGCTCCCCGCGATTTCTTTGTCCATTGAACGATGACCCACTGAATAAAAATCATGTCGTTTTCTCCACGATGACTTTGTCACCCTTTACAAATGGCGCATGAATGACAAAGTGTAAATAATCTTCTGAGCTTTCGGTGAAGGTGTGCAGTTCATTGGGTTCCAACACGATCATATCGCCAGCTTTTAAATGAACGGCCGTTTTGTCTACTAGGATGGTGCTTGTCCCTTTAGCGACCAGATAAATTTCATACATCTGTTCGTGGTAATGAAGCAAATCGATGCCTTCATTCGCATAACCAACCGGAACAGGAACATTCGAATTCCATGGCCCCACAAACCAGCCTTTGTCTAATTTGGAATCAATTGATTGATGAATCATTGGAATAGTTTTGAGGAATAAGGTTTTTGTGTCAAGCAGGAGATGGGAAAACGATCAGTAAACCTATTTGCTTAGATAGAAATGCCAAAGCAAACGAGCTGCCACTGCACGCCATGGTCGCCACGCTTCACCAATTTCTTCAAGCTCAGCTGCTTTGGGGCGGTTGGGTAAACCTTTGATTTGCTGTGCGGCGACTTGAAGGGCTAAATCACCCACAGGCCACACATCAGGTCTTTTCAAGACCATCAGCAGATAAACGTCAGCTGTCCATGGCCCAATTCCCTTAATTGCAGTGAGCTGTGCACGAACCTCTTCATCGGGTAGGTGGGGAAGACTGTCGAGGTTAAGCTGGCCACTTTGAATCGCTTCAGCCAGAAAACGGCCGTATTTTGTCTTTTGCCGACTAAAACCTGCTTCTCGTAGCTGTAGATCATCTAATGCTAAAAAAGAGTCTGGCGTGAGCGGACTTGCCATAACCAGAAGTTTGTCAAAGGCTGCTTGGGCAGAGGCCAAGGAGACCTGTTGTTCCAAAATGATGTGAATTAAGGTTGGGAAGCCTGGTTCGCGCGGCCAAAGTGGAGGTTCGCCAAGGGTCCAATAGATTTGGGCAAGGTCTGGGTCTTTTTCAGCTAGTTCTTCGAGGGCTTGTTTATAGATGGTTCCCGTTAATGCGTTCATGGTTTGATTTTTAACACAAAGACGGGTGGGAGAAAAGAGAAGAGAGAAGAGAGAAGAGACAAGAGAGAAGAGACAAGGTGTTTGTATTTGTTGATTGACAATTGTGTTAATTTGTTTTAGAATACTTTGTATTGCAAAGTACTTTGTAATTTGCGAGGTTGATATGAATTCAAAAGATGCACAAGCTGCGTTGAAACAAATTCAAGAGAGTCAACAATCAAGTCAAGCTATTGGTCGACGCGAGGTTGGTTGGTTTTTTATCATTTGGGGCTTGGTTTGGTTAGTCGGTTTTTTATTGAGCCACCAAGGAACCTCGTTTCCGCTGGGATGGCTGTGGTTTGTCCTGTGTGGCATTGGTGGTGGATTATCTGCTTTTGTGGGGATTCGTCTTGGGCAAAAGGTGCAGTACACGCAAACGGGACCGGTATTGGGGTGGTTTTATCCGGCTCTATTTGGATTTGGTTTGCTATGGCTTTATTTGGCGGACCCGATGCGGTGGGAACAAACGGCCGTATTGGCCATCACATTCATTACCTTTGCTACCGTCGTTAACGGCATCATCCTCAAGCAATCTACCTTAGTTTGGACAGGAATATTGAGCACACTCATTGCAATGCTGATTTACAGTCTGTTTTTACCGTTGTTTGGCCTGCTGATGGGTTTGATTGGCGGTGGTGGCATGCTGTTAGCTGGCCTCGTGATGCAGGTGAGAGGTTAACTGAATGGCTCAGCTCGATAAACTGATCCACCAACCTGTACGGCTGCAAATTATGGCCATTTTAGTGGCGCAAGATGAAGAAGCTCAGATGGGGTTTACGACCTTGCGCGATACGCTCGATCTTTCAGATGGCAATCTCGGGACGCATATTCGCAAGCTCGAAGATGCCAACTATGTCCATTTAAACAAAACATTTGTGGCCAGAAAGCCACAGACATTTATAAAAGCGACACCCTTAGGTCGGCAAAAGTTTCAAGACCATGTTGCGATGCTCGAAGCCATCTTGGCACAGGCTGACAATATGCAAAAGGAAGAGTAAACATGACACTTCTTAATCGATTTGAATCAGATAAAAAAGTCATTGTTCAACGCATTATCGCCTATTTTATTGACGTGACGCTGTTGATGATTGTAGTGCAAGTGGCTCAATGGGGCTTGTTTCTCCTAACCGACGGCTATCCATTCAACCAAATGGCGGCCAGTAATAACGGCTGGTTGATTTATGGTTGGGTGTTCTTGACCGTTTCTATTCCCATTTGGCTTTACTTCATCCTACAAGAACGCTCACCGCGTGGTGCCACAATAGGGAAACGACTCATGGGTTTAGCGCTTTATTCAGAAGATGGAGAACATGCTCAGCTTAACCAAATCATTACTCGTACCATCATTAAGTTATTGCCTTGGGAAATATTCCATCTCACCTTTATGCTGCCTACACCGATCCTCAATGATCCGAATGCTGGATTTCGACCAGGGTTTATTGTTGGGTTTATCGTCTTGATTCTGTATGTGTTGGTACTCATCCAAACCCCACAGCGCCAAAGTGTTCATGATTTGATTGCGCGTACGGTTGTGGAAAAACGGCCGTGAATTAATAAGATTTCTAATCCTCTTAAAAATGTCACCCCCGCGAAGGCGGGGGTCCAATTTCTCAATGATCTGTCTGTTTGATTTACCAGAAAAAACGTAATTATTGGACTGTCTCAGCGATCTTTCGACTTCGCTGAGGGAGCATCGCATTTGTGTGATGATGCAATGGCGCTTCGCTCAAGATGACAATTGTGGGGTGGGTGTTGGATGGAAACGGCCGTTTTTCCCCAAATGTCATGTCGAGCGGTGAACCCCAGAAACAGGCTAACCCAATAAACAAGCCGAGACATCTCCACATTTGAAACGCAATTATATAATGCCAAAGTTGACTTCACATAGATGCTTCGGCTTGCCTTTTGGTAATGCTTTTTTGTGAGTCCACTCTGCATGACACGATGAGGAAGTAGTCGAGTAGTCCCAACGCAGAATCTCTTCACGCCCCATTTACGCAACATGGCCAGATGTCTCCTATACTGCAACTTGTAGTTCGCGCAGTACGGCAGATTTGTGGTGGAGCCAATCCACGAATAAACCAACAACAACATTCATAAAAGCAACCTTGATTTATTGGTGCTGCTATTAGAATTGAGTCTGCAAATCGCGCGAGTGAATATTGGCGCTTTGACCTACCAACCATTGAGCAAAAGAAATAACAGGTTGGCCCAAGGCATAGTTGTGGGGGTGTTGAGCAGAACAGAAACCCACATGTTTTAGGAGTCTAAAAATGTTTGATTTTTCTCGTCGTTTTGTTGCCAAAAAGTGGCAACGACTCACTTTAAGTGGGATAGCAGGTACGGTGATTTTACTCGTTGGCTTAGTCGCAACTGGCTTTGCCGATGACGTAACCGGCTCATTGGCAGTGACTGGGGGCTCGCTTACCATGTCAGCCGTAGATAATCCCGCATTCCCTGGCATTACGCTGAACGGGTCTGCCCAAACAACCAGCGACAGTATTGATATTGATGTACAAGATTTGCGCGGGTCGGGGGCTGGCTGGCATTTAGAAGTGACCTCTACTACGTTCACCAATGGGTCGAACACATTGCCAACCACTGCGATGTCCATTACTGGTGTGACAACCGCCTGTGATGGTACAACCTGTACTGATCCAACCAACGGCAACGCCTACTCGATTACGGTTCCAGCCGGCGCAACGGCACCAACGGCCGTTGAGTTCTTTGATGCAGCAACCAACACCGGCATGGGTGATTTTACGATTACGCCTACCTTTGAATTGGCTGTTCCAGCGACAACTTATGCGGGTACCTACACCAGCACAATTACGCTGACAATCGCGAATACACCTTAAAAGGTTACTGATATTGGGAGATTGGGAGTTTAAGAGATGTTAGCGATTACTCTCCCAATCTTTTTGGAGCATTGATGAAGAACGTGAAACAATATTTGACTGCTTTAATGATTGGTCTGATTTTAACGGCCGTATTCCCATCTCCAACCGTGGCCCAAGTTAATACCAGTGGCTTTTCTCTGCAAGCTTTGGACGTTGATGGTCAAACGGTTGTGCCATACTTTGAACTTGATGGTGATTTCGGCAGTCAAATTGAAGGGCAAGTGTATATCGTCAATCGCGGAAATGAGACTGGCACCGTTGATTTGTATGCTGTTGATGCAGATACAGGCGGCACAGGGGGCACTGTCCTCAAAATGCGGAACGACGCCAAAACGGGAGCTGGGAATTGGATTGAGATTGAACGCGATCAATTAACGCTTGGTCCAGGTGAAGGCAAGTTTGTTTCCTTTGTGGTGCATGTTCCCAATTCTGTGCGCGCTGGGACTCATCTGGGTGACATCGTGATGGAGCCTGCCAGTGAGGTTGTTGATGTTCAAAATGAAGCTGGCAATGAAATTAGCTTTAAAGTGGATATTCAAACAAGAACGGCCGTTGCGGTTCAAATCAATCTGCCAGGAACGGCCGTTGAACAACTTGATGTGCTCAATTTAGCCTTTGGTGGGCACGATAGCCAACAAATTTTGTATCTCAATTTGCGTAATAGCGGCACCGAACTGCTGCGCCCCTCAGGAAGCTTGGTTATTTTAGATGAAGCTGGGGAGCGGGTTCAAAATAGTCGTTTTCGAATCGATACCTTTTTACCTGACACTGAAATTGAATACCCCATTTACATTGAAAGCGAAGCACTGATAGCCGGAAACTACACGGCCGATTTATCTCTTCGATATGGCGAAACAGGGCAGACTTATACAAACCAGCTTGACTTTTCAATAAGCGAAGCCAGCAATGTTCAAATTTTTGAAGGCCGTGACGCTTTAGAATCACCAATACCTAACCAAGCTGATGCGATCACACAAGAACGCCCCATGTGGCAATGGCTCATGTTTGGTGGGCTGGCCGTTATTTTGATGGGTTTGGCAGGCTATTTAGGCGTATCGCTCTTTGATTTAGAAAAAATCCGTCAATCGAGAAAAAATCAGGTTTTATCAAATTAAAACTACAAAAAGCCTATAAAAAACCTTTTCCAATAATGGGTCATTTCGAGGGAAGTGACCTCAATGAAACCTAAATCAAGAAAAATCTAAACGACGAGAAATCGCTGCGGTTTTTGCTTACTAAGTTCTTCATTGGCATATTGCAAGTTGATTTGCCAATGTACACTTCATGTTTGCTAGGTGATAGCGATTTCTCGTCGCTTTCATTTGGAGTGTGGGGAAGAGCGTGTCATTCGCTTTCCTCGAAATGACCATGTACTTGTATCGTTTAAGAAATAGAAAATCAAATAGAAAAACAGATCAATAAATTGTTATCGTCTTAGTGGTCTGCTATTGGTTATTCGTGGTCAACGCATTACATAGAACATCCGTTTCGTGGTAAAATTCCCCAACGAAAAGAGAAAATAAATATAAAACAGATGATACCTGTTTTATCCTTCATCCTTCATCCTTCCTATTTTGTAAAGGTGTTCTATGACCGTAAACCAACTCGTTTTAATTGATGGACATGCGCTGGCGTATCGCATGTTTTTTGCGTTACCTCTCGAAGCATTCACAACGAAATCTGGCGAGCCAACCAATGCAACCTATGGCTTTATTCGCACAGTTATTGAGCGCATTTTGGCAGATCAGCCGCCTCAATATTTTGCAGTAAGCTTTGATGTGGGCAGAACATTTCGTGATGACATGTTTGAGGAATACAAAGGCACTCGTGAGAAGATGCCTGATGAGCTACGGTTACAAATTGATCGCATCAAAGTGGTTCTGAGAGCGCTTAATATTCCAATTTTGGAGCTGGATGGTTTTGAAGCAGATGATGTGCTTGGAACGATCGCTGAGCAGGCCAAGCCGCTCGGTGTGCCCGTTCACATCATTACCGGTGATC
>JANQSK010000368.1 GCA_028284105.1 Anaerolineae bacterium | reverse complement strand
GGGGACGACGGTATTCCTGATGGAGATGGAACCGGAGATGGGATTGCTCAAATTCCGCCTACGCCCACAGCTGAACCCCAATTCCAAAATGTGGTTGTTTCTCGCTTACGGATTCCTGTAGGCACAATGATTACAAGCGAATTTTTAACGATTGAAGAACGTCCAATCACCAATATTGCGTTGCTTGGCGGGTACACTTTTACCGACACGACACAATTAAACGGCCGTATTGCTCGAGTTGAAATAGCGAGAGGACAAGAGATTCTCAACCCTATGATTACCAACGATCCCGCTGATGTGGGCGCATTAGGGTCAGACCTCGGTCTACATGTCCCTCCAGGACAAGTCGCTGTGGCCTTTCCAATTGATGAGCTTTCTGGTGTTGGTTTAGGGATGCGCCCAGGTGACCTAGTCGATATGCTCGTCACCGTTCAAATTGTTGAAATTGACCCAGAATTTAGAACCGTTCTACCAAACGATATTGCCATTGTAAATCAAACGGCTTTGTTAGCAGGTGAAGCGTTCTTATTTGAAACATTTGCCCAAGGTCGTCTCGAATTCATTTCAGAACTCAACCAAATTGCCGTCATCATTCCAAAAGGATCGGGTGGTGGTCAACTTGAATCTGACTTTGATCCCATTCCAAAACGCTCTACGCAGCTCTTTATACAGCAATCAGAAGTGTTGTATGTGGGTCGTTATCAAGACCCTCGTGAGTTAGACCGTCAACAACAGGATGCACAAGACGCTGCAGATGCCTCAGTTGGCACAGACAATCCATTACCAACACCAACACCTATTCCTTCGCGTTTAGAAGATACACCAAACATTGTGATCTTGAGTATGTCACTCCAAGATGCGCTTGCTCTCAAATGGGCGCGTGAGAAAGATGTCGATATTGACTTAGTCTTACGCTCACCAACGGATAACACCGTCTTTGTAACGACAAGCGTCAGCTTACCACAAATCATTGACCAAGGTGCTTTAGCAATTCCTGACCCAATTGATTTTGAGTTGGCAATACCAAACGTGGACTTTACTGAAAATAGCTCTGAGTAATGACACAGGTCATGTCCATTGATGTTCCAGAAAACTATAACCCTTCGGAGTTCGATCGGCCGTCTGTTACCGTAGATGTTGCTATCTTCTCGCTAGTTGAAGATGATTTACGCATCTTACTAACCAAAAGAGCAGAACGGCCGTTTGCTCAATATTGGGCGCTTCCTGGAACATTTGTAGGCATCAATGAATCACTTGACGACGCTGCCAATCGTGCGCTAGCAGATAAAACAGGCGTCAAAGATGTCTACACGGAGCAGCTATACACCTTTGGTGCCCCCGACCGGGACCCACGCACTCGTGTGATCACAATCTCTTACTTTGCCCTTGTTCCATTTACGGCCGTTAAACCCCAAATCAATAAGGGTGACAGCGATGTTAGCTGGTTTTCTGTGTTTGATTTACCAGAGTTGGCATTTGACCACGCCCAAATTGTTGAATATGCCCTTACACGGTTACGTTACAAACTCGAATATACGGCCGTTGGATTTCAGCTCCTTCCAGACGTCTTTACCCTCACTGAGCTTCAGAAAGCATACGAAATTATTCTCAGCGAGCGTTTAGACAAGCGAAACTTCCGAAGAAAAATCTTATCTTATGGGATTTTAGAAGAGACTGGAAATAAAAAGAAAGATGGTGAGGGGCGTCCTGCCAAATTATATCGCTATCGCGACGATGCCGTTGCAGAAGTGAAGACGCGTCGACTATTCCCCTAAGCTGCTTCGGTGGCAACCCAAAGCGATTTAGTCAATTCAGCACCCAAAACAATTTCATCCCGATCAATGCGAAGGCGCATTGGGCCATTAAAGGGTGCTCGACCCACGATTTCAAACCCCATTCCTGGTGTTAACTTCAAAGAGGCAAAATATTTTAATTTCTCGGGATCATGTGTTCTGACGCGACTTACTTCCCCTTTAGTGCCAACACCTAAATTGATGATACACACATCTTCAACTTTTGGAATGACCCCATTTTCATCAGGGATAGGCTCACCGTGAGGGCAACGTGTCGGATTATCAGTCATCAAAGCCATCCGCGCCACGACATCATCATTTAAGCCTTTACCGAGATCATCAGCATGCTCATGTGCTTCTTCCCATGTAAATCCCATCACATTAACAAGGAAAACCTCTAAAATGCGATGACGACGAAGCTCGCTGAGAGCCTCTTCTACCCCGCGTTCAGTTAGGAAAAAGCCGTGGTATGGTTCGTGGGAGATATAACCTGCATTTCGTAATCGGCGAAGCATTCGAGGAACAGCAGGGGCAGAAACGTCTAACCGCTCGGCAAGCGCTGTGGTACTTACCGTAGGATTGTCTTCTTGTAGACGATATATTTCGGCTAAATATTCGCGCATGGCGACGCTTGGTTCCATGATTTACCCTATTGGCAACCTTGAGACTTGATTTGATCTCAAAGCATGCCAAACTCAATTTTACAACAATTTTGTTATAAATTGAAAATATAAATGGGTAATTAACAATTGTTATGCGGTTTTGGAAAGTGAATCAAGCGTCTCTTCAACTAATGAAACTAAAGAGTCTAGCATGGGTACATCAAAACGGAATTCTGCACCTGCAGCTTCATAAAGTTCAGGGAGAGATTTAGTACCACCCAAAGCAAGCGCATAACGATAGGCATGTAAAGCTTTTTCCTGATCGTCTAAACTATTGCGCCACACTTGGAGTGCACCAATTTGAGCCATGCCGTATTCAATGTAGTAGAAGGGGACTTGGAAGATATGAAGCTTACGATGCCAGCCTGTCTCTACCTCAGCTTCAAAGCCACTCCAATCGATGCCAACCATATAGCGATGCCAAAGCTCTGACCATTTTTTGTCACAATTTTTTGATTGGTTAGCTTCTGATGGATTGAGGTACACCCAGTGCTGAAACGCATCAACAACGGCCATATAGGGCAGAAAGGTGATAATTCCCTCTAGATGTTCAATTCGTGCGCGGGCAAGCTCTTGCTCTGAATAAAAGCCGCCTTGTGCCTTTGTTAGATAGGGTGCGGCAAGCAGTTCCATCGCCATTGAGGCTACTTCATTAAACTCCATTGGGGTTTCAGTTTGCCAAATGTAGGGAAGTTTGCTTGCTTCGAAATCGTGGAAAGCATGCCCAGCTTCATGCAAGAGCGTTTGCACATCTTCATGCATGCCAACACCATTCATAAAGATAAACGGCCGTTGTCTCATTGCCAATCGACTACAATAACCACCTAGCGCTTTACCGCTTCGGGTTTCTAAATCAAGAAGCTCTTCATCCGCCATAATGCCAAAATAGTTTGCCAATTGTGGATCAATCTTGTTAAAGATGTTCAATGAATGTTGAATGAGGCTATCTTGGCCTTCATAAGGCACAAGCGGCTCTTCATGACCAGGTTCTACAGAAACATCCCAAGGGCGCAGGGATTCAACATTGAGGAGCTGTCTCTTCCGTTCATAAATGCGCTGAGCAGCTGGGACAATGACTTTTTCGATGGCATCATGAAATGTCTCACAGTCAGCAGGTGTATAATCAAAGCGCTTCTTAGAAAGGAACGAGTAAGAACGAAAATCTTCGTGTCCAGCATTTTTAGCAACTTGCATACGCAATTTCAGCATATCTGCATACTGAGTATTGAGTTGTTCACGCACGCTAAGCCATAAATCCATCGTTGATCGCCACGCTCTTTCACGAATTTGACGATCTTTTTGGTTTAAGAAAACAGCAAGCTGGCTCAAATTCTTTTGGTCACCATCCCAATCAACCGAAAGAGCCCCAGTGACCTTATCATATTCATTCCCAAGCTTTTGAAGCTCAGTCTCAAGCGGAATATTTTCCTCACGATACAGCTCTGATTCAGTCTTGAGATTTTTAACAGCAATCTCAAGCCCATCTGGGAGATGAGGCAACGCTTCTTTGAGAAGCCTTAACTTCATTTCGTTGTCAGCTTTTGTGGCTTCTGGCAAAACCCCTTCTAACATGCGCAAAAATGTTCGCTCATGTTCTTCATTTGTCGTATCAATAGACTTCTGAATGTATACCCAAGCAAAAGATTCTTCAATGAGTTTAGCCAATTCTGACCAATCTTTTAACCACGCTTCCGTTGTCTCTTGGGTAATGGGGCGGCTAAGCAAATCACGCATAAATGGCTCAAAGGATGACCATTCTCCGGGATCGACCTTGCTGATTGAAGTGGGAATATTTATTTGATTCATGAAGCCTCGACAGGAATAAATTTTGCCATAAAAAAAGCCCTTGCTCGCGAAACAAGGGCTCGTTATTAAAAAGAGGCGACGACCGGATTCGAACCGGTGAATGGAGGTTTTGCAAACCTCTGCCTTACCACTTGGCCACGTCGCCAAAATAAATCGGGCAGGCATTAAGCCTGCCCGATGAGAGCGGGCGACGAGATTCGAACTCGTGGCCTTCTCCTTGGCAAGGAGACGTTCTACCACTGAACTACGCCCGCATGATTTGGGATTCCCCAGCTTTGTCAAGATTGAGCAAACTTTAGCGTTAGCTCCAGTGCCAGGACCCAGACTTGAACTGGGGACACCTTCAGTTTCAGTGAAGTGCTCTACCAACTGAGCTATCCCGGCAGGGGGATGATTTAATTTTTAACAAGGAGTCAAATTCTATCGAATCGTTGCATCTCTGTCAAGTTGTTTATCAGCTTTTTGGGATTATTGATCAATTCGCAAAAATATTGATTATGGGTAAACTTCTGGATGGGAGTGGTTGTGCTCCGGTGAGTGCCCCAGTCTTCAAAACTGGTGGCCGGTTGCGCAGAGCAAGCGGCGGTGGGTTCGACTCCCATCCATTCCCGCCTATTCTTCAAATCCAACTTTTTTGCCTATTAAAGTTTACTTGTCTTACTGACAAATTAATCGTCAATATTCTCTTTGCCTATTCATTATTGAGCGTGTCTCTTAGCTTGATAAAGTAGTCGATTGATTCTGGATTACGCATAGCACCCGTATTTATTGCCTTTTTCATATCATGCCCCAGTAAAATGCGTCGGATAGGCACTTCCATTTTTTTGCCACTCAATGTATATGGAATCTGTTCAACTTGGAAGATTTCATTAGGGACGTGACGAGGTGAGGCGTCTTGACGCAGTTTTTGATTGATTCGACCCTTGAGTTCTTCAGTCAACTCACTATTCTCTCTTAACACTACAAAAAGAGGCATATACGAGTCTCGACCCAGCATTTCAAGATCGATGACAAGGCTATCTAAGATTTCGGGATGGGATTCTACGGATTGATAAATTTCACTCGTTCCCATGCGAATCCCTTTCCGATTGATGGTCGAATCTGAACGGCCGTAAATCACTGCCCCGCCTCGATCATTAATCTTGATCCAATCCCCATGTCTCCAAATACCAGGGAACATCTCAAAGTAGCTTGATAGATATCGTTCCTTGTTTGGGTCATTCCAGAAATAGATCGGCATTGACGGCATCGGGCGGCTAATAACAAGCTCACCCACCTCATTTTTAACAGGCTGTCCGTCAGGGTCAAAAGCCTCAACTCTAGCCCCTAAAGACGCCCCTTGAAGCTCTCCGGCGAAAATAGACTCAATTCGCGCGCCACCCACAAAAGCAGTACATAGGTCTGTACCACCACTCAATGATTCTAGGGCAACCTCAGGGCTCACGTGATCGTAAATCCATTGAAAACCTGTTACAGGAAGTGGAGCACCAGTTGAACCAATACCGCGTAATGTTGATAAATCATAATCTCTTTTAGGTTCAATCTCAGCCTTCATACAAGCTGAAACAAAGGCAGGGGATAGCCCAAAGTAGGTCATGCCTGTTTGCTCTGCAAATTGCCACAATGTATTCAAATTGGGAAATCCGGGGCTTCCATTAAACAGTAGAATTGTTGAACCTGATAAAAGTGCCCCAATGAGATAGTTCCACATCATCCAGCCAGTGCTTGTAAACCAGAAAAAGCGATCTTCTGGCCCTAAATCGTTATGGAACACCACAGACTTGTAATGTTCAAGCAAAACACCTCCATGACCATGCACGATCGGTTTAGGCAATCCTGTTGTGCCTGAGGAGTATAAAACCCACAGCGGATGATCAAAGGGGAGTTGTTCAAAGGTCAACGGCCGTTTCTCATCATCTATCATGATCTCGGGCCACAAAACAACGTTGCTCAAATTTGATGTATCAGGAGCATCTTTCAAAAGCGGGACGATGATTGTTTTTTCTAGCGTCGGCAGGGCATTTTGGATTTCTGCAACCGTATCAACTCTATCAAATGGTTTGCCGTTGTATTGGTACCCATCAATCGTTAACAGCACTTTGGGTTCAATTTGGGTGAAACGGTCAAGCACGCTTCGGGTGCCAAAATCAGGTGAGCTACTCGACCATATAGCACCTAGGCTAGCTACGGCAAGAACCCCTACAATCGCTTCTGGAATATTTGGCAAGTAAGCAACGACCCGATCTCCTTTTTGAACCCCCATCTCTTTGAGAGCATGCTGTAGCGATGACACTTTCTGCTCTATTTCTTGCCAGCTCAATTCGACAATGGCAGACGCTTCATCTTTATAAAGTAGAAACGGCCGTTCGTCGGTGGCTTTGGCTAAAATATTCTCTGCCCAATTGAGGCGCGCACCTTCAAACCATGTCACATTGGGCATGCCTTGGTCATTTAATATTGTTGATGGTTGTTGAGATGCCACAACCTCAAAATATTGCCAAAGGGACTCCCAAAAGTCAGCAATTTCATCCACAGACCATTGCCAAAGTTCAGCATATGTTTTGAAAGATTTATTTTTATTTTGCGCAAGCCAAGCCATGTAGTGTGTTAGCTTAGCCTGGTTTTTTGTTTCTTCAGAGGGTTCCCAGAGTAATTCACCTTCTGCAATTTGTGCCATGTCATCCTTCCCGATCATCAAGTTATTTCTTAGAATGGAAAATAAAGTTAAACCTCTCCCATTTTTGAGCGGGCTTATTTTACACGGAACAAGTAACGCAGAAAAAAAGAGCCTGACAAATTGTCAGGCTCTTTTTATTTAAATTTAGGTTGAAATTCAGTGTTAGTTTGATGCGTTTGTTACATCATCAACAACTGGAATTCCACTTGGAACTGAATCAGGAATCAGATGTTCAAGATCACCAACATCTGGGTCAGTCAACGCTTTCAAGAATTCTACTAAAGCGTCGACTTCTGCGTCAGTCAATTCACGATCTGGAGCCAATTTTGGATCGACATATTTCAACATGTCTGCAATCAGTTCTGGATCATTTTGGTAATGTTCGACCAATTCTGGAATCACATGGTCAGCTGGATCGTAGCTTGCTAATGAAGCTTCTGGATCGAGGTGATGACGAACAGCTGATTCTAAGGTCAAGAATGCACCGTCATGCATGTAGGGGAAGCTTGTCGCAACATTGTGCAGTGATGGGGTACGGAATGCATACATGTCTGATTCATCCCCATTTTCGCGCCAGCGACCCAAGTCTAATGGTGCTTCATCACCTTTACCTGGCCCAACTTGTGGTACAGCCAAGGTGTGATGCTGTTGATCTGTTAACAAAGCGCCTGTGTGACAGCTTGAACAGTTTGCAACGCCATAGAATAAGATAGCGCCTTCTTTCTGTTGGTCGGTCAAAGCGTTCGTATCGCCATTGAGATAAGCATTCCATGGGCTATTTGGCAAAGTAAATGCGTGGATTTCAAAAGCGGCAATTGCGGTTGCTGCATGTTCGAAACCTAAGTCATCAGTTGCAACATCAGGATAGGCTTGTTCAAACAAAGCCACATATTCTGGATGTGCTAACAAACGAACCATCAAACCATCCCAAATCGCAGTAAAATCACTGCCATCGATGCCGGCTAGTTCATTTTCTTGACCGAAAACATCAACATCACCAGGGGCACCGCGCATTTCGTCACCAGAGGTCACTGGGAACATAGCTTGAGCAGCTAATACGTTTTCGAAACCGTCAGGGAGTTGAGAACCTGCAGGTGTGTGGATACGGCCGTTTCGTTCAAATACACGGCTGTCCCAGAACATTGAGGTCCATTCTTCTGCACCACGGTTGAAAACCTCAGGTGCATTGCGAGGGATAAATTCACGGCCGTAACCAATTTCACGTTGTGGGCCGATCCCTTCACCGCCTGTACCAATTGAAACTGCCAACCCATCCCCACTACCGTGAGTTGGGAAGTGGCAAGTTGCACAAGCGATATCGCGATTACCACTCAACTCTTTATCAAAAAAGAGTGATTGCCCCAACGCAATAAGCTCTGGATCTAAATCCACGCTCGCGTCAAGAGCTGTCACATTTTGAGCGTCAATCAGGGCGCTTAGTTCATCATCGAGCGACACGGGTGCTTCGGCAGGACCGCAAGCCGCAACGACAACAAGTAAGCTAAGTATTACTGATACAAGTATTAGCCATTTTCTTGATGTCACACCAACCTCCTATGTTTGGCTTTTTTGCATGAAAAATATTGACTCTTAGGACACTACACACATTCATCTTTTGTGGGTTTAATTACAATAGATATTTGGTAATGAAGATTACAAAAGTAATCTGTCGGTTTTTCTTACAGTACGGCAAATGTGGGGCTAAATCCATTAAAAGATAAAATATGGGGGTACTTTGCCTAAAACGGCAAGCATTTCAAAACAAAGAGTCACAATGCTATCTTTAGATAAACAAAATTATTGGCGCGAAAAATATCGAGAAAAACGACACGATTGGCGACCCGCTACGGAGCATTACGCATCACTTGTCCGGCAGTCTATCAATTCAGAGAGCAAGGTGCTTGATTTGGGGTGTGGAAGAGGCGGTTTAGTTGAGCAGCTTGACCTTCCTTTTAAACAGGTGGTCGGACTTGATCCTGATTTTGCATCCTTGGTAACGCATCGCCTGAACATCGCGCGCATCCAAGGATTCAGTGATGCGCTTCCTTTCGGACCTAATCAATTTGATCTGATCTTTTCAAGTTGGGTCATGGAGCATTTGGAACGGCCGTTGCTAACATTGCAATCGATTCATCAC
>JANQSK010000357.1 GCA_028284105.1 Anaerolineae bacterium | reverse complement strand
CTTTGCTTTAGATGACATCATTCCCAAACAGGGTCGTTTTGAGGGTGACTATGATTTGGTCATTGCAGCGCAGCCTTATCGCAGCCGCATGCCGGCCGAATTTAAAGTCGACAAGATTTTGAAGCCGTTGGCCAGTAGTTTGGCGGTCAACGGCCGTATGATTGTCATTCAATCGACTGGGCTTGATCCGGCAATGGACATTATCCGAAACGTGTGGCCCGAGGAAGAACCATTTACAACCCCACGCCATCTACTCATCAAAACGATGAAAGAGCTTTTTGGAGATGAATTAGAGCAATTTTCATTTGATGGGTTTAGCGATGATCGCTCCCTATTCACCTATCATCTCCATTCACTCCCTGAAGAAATTGGCAACAACATTGGGACGTCAACTTTGCTCGCTGCATGGAATGCAGCCGTTTATGTGGCCCAAATTGAGGACGATCGCTTAACCAGCGCATTGCGCACCGGTGAATATTTAGAAGCAACCCAACGCGTTTTACAGCGGCACGGTGGCCTTTGGTTCCAAGATGAATCATTTGTGGTGATTCGATTAGGTAAATAATGGACATTCCTATTCTGGACATTGGTCAGGGGACCGAATCATTTTTAATACGGCCGTTAATGCGCCACATCGATCCTACCCAAATGAATGAGCCTCCCCATCGACACAACTACCAAGAATTGATGTGGGTCAAAAGCGGATACGGCCGTCACCGTATCGACCAAACGGATTTAGAAATACAGCCACACACTTTTTACCTCATCGCCCAAGGGCAAGTTCACTATTTTGAAGAAGGGAAGGAGCTCGAAGGGTATTTGGTACGCTTCACTGATGATTACCTGCTCGATACGTTCAGCGAAGGAAGCTGGAACTATCGAATGACGCTGTTTAGCCACTTTGCCATTCACCAGTCGCTACACATATCTGATGAAGAAGCACCCCTTTACGATCGACACCTCGCCCGCATGCTGCGAGAACAAGAAAATGACCAGTTTGGTAATCAAATGGTCGTACGCCACCTGCTAGGTATCTTGCTGATTCGTTTAGAGCGTACGCGGCAAATCACTGTCCCTCAAATGAAAGCCCTATCCACCCATGCCGAAACGTATCAATCGTTTTTAACGCTTCTTGAACAGGACTTTTCAGAAAATCCAACGGTTCGATATTATGCTGACAGGCTTCATGTTACGCCGCGGCAGCTGTCTGATACGGCCGTTCGTTTTTCAGGCAAAACAGCCAAACAGCTCATTCAGCAAAGGCGCATATTAGAGGCCAAGCGATTTCTACAGCACACCAACGCCTCCGTCAAAGAGATATCATATTCCCTAGGTTTTCGTGACCCGAGCTACTTTAGTAAGGCGTTTAAACAAGTAGTTGGCGTTTCGCCACATGCTTATAAATCACAGCTCTAAATTTTTGTAGAAAGCTACCAGAATGTGGTCGTTTTTTACATTTACCGTTTTTTCTTATTGCATTAGCATACTAACTGATAGGAGAGAGTGTAGGTATGAAGTTTCTACTTCCCCAATTTGACCGACCCAGAGTCTTACCCGAAAAGGATGATATTGCGCGACAACATGGCTTAACGGCCGTTTATCGCATGTCGTTTAATGAAAGCCCGCTAGGCGCATCTCCCAAAGTTGCCGCCGCCGTTCAAGCTGAGGCCACTAAATTAGGGGATTATCCCCCTATGAGCGACCTCAAGCTGCGTGAAGCGTTAGCAGAAGTTTGGGGAAACAATTTAACGGCGGAAAACTTTTTTACGGGCTGTAGCGGATATGAAACACTTGAACTAACGGCGAGAGCGCTCCTGCAAGCTGGGGATGAAATCATTGTCTGTCCGCCAATGTTTGGCGTTTATAACAAGATTGCAATTTTAGAAGGGGCAACGGCCGTTAAAGTGCCACTCCAACCTCACACATTTATTCCAGATGTTGATGCCATTTTGGCGGCGGTCACTGAAAAAACCCGCTTTGTCATCATCTGCAACCCCAACAATCCAACGGGCACAGTGATGCCAGCCGATGATATGCACCGCCTTGTGCACGGGCTCCCCGA
>JANQSK010000344.1 GCA_028284105.1 Anaerolineae bacterium | reverse complement strand
TCGGGGATCAAGTTGAAGCAGATGCTCAGCTTTTGGTGATCGATCTGATTGACTAAAAGTTTTTTAAAAAAGATGCAACAAATTCGTCAATCACAAAATCAAAGAGCCACCTTTGAAGGTGGCTCTTTTTTTACCTCTTTTTGTGATTGACGAATTTGTTGCATCTTTTTTAAAAAACTTTTAGTCAATCAGATCGATCACCAAAAGCTGAGCATCTGCTTCAACTTGATCCCCGACTTGGTAATTAACGGCCGTTACCACCCCACTGCCACTACTACGAATCGTGTGTTCCATCTTCATCGCTTCCAATTTAAGTAGTGGTTGATCGGCATCTACTTTGTCCCCAACTGCAACCATCATCTCCAACACGACCCCAGGCATTGGCGCTTTGAGTGAGCCCGCACCCCCTGTGTTTGATTCTGGTTTAGGCAGTAATGATTCAACTATTAAAACGGCCGTTCCCTCTGAACCACTAACCCAGATGGTGTCATTGACAGCCATCACAGTCACGGTTTGTCGATGACCATTGATGGTAAGCGTTATTGCATGGTTGGGTTGAAATTCGGCCGTGACGGTAAACAGATCCCCGTCAATAACAACTTGATACCCTTCTTTTGTAGGCACAAGCTCTACTAACGGCTGATCGATATAGCAATAATGCTGTGACCGATTGGGGGAGTTACGCCAGTAGCCATTCGAAACGGCCGTTTGTGGTTCATGATGATGCTGAAAAATTGTTGCTGAAATCAACGTGAGGTTTGCGTCAATTGAATTGGGCTGCCAATCAGACAGGTGCTCTTCAATAAATCGAGTCCCAGCTTGTCCAGATCCAAAAACGGGATGTTCAAGAACATCTTGCAAAAACGCAATATTGTTCACTAAACCGATGAGACGCGTATCCCCCAGCGCCTTCAACAGACGGCGTCGTGCCGTTTTTCGATCGGGGCCATGTGCAATGAGCTTCGCGATCATGGGATCATAATAAATCGAGATGTTATCTTGATGATTTAACCCGCTATCAACCCGAATCCCCTCATCGTCAGGAGGTTGCCAAAGTGCAACTTCTCCAGTAATTGGCAAAAAGTCATTGGCAGGATTTTCTGAATAAATCCGCACCTCGATGGCATGTCCGTTTAAGCTAACCTGCTCTTGAGTCAGTGGAAGTGACTCACCTTCAGCAACGCGTATTTGCCATTCCACCAAATCTTGGCCTGTAATCATTTCAGTCACAGGATGTTCCACCTGAATGCGCGTGTTCATTTCCAAGAAATAGAAAGCCTCGTCCTTTTCAAGCAAAAACTCAACTGTACCAGCTCCACTGTACGCTACAGATTGGGCCGCCCGTACCGCCGCTTGCCCCATCTCATGTCGCAAATTGGGTGAAAGACCAACCGCTGGCGCTTCTTCAACGACCTTTTGATGCCGACGCTGCACGGAACAATCACGTTCACCTAAATGGATAATGTTGCCATGATTGTCGCCAAAAACCTGAATCTCAATATGGCGTGCGTTAAGTAATGCCCGTTCTAAAATAAGCTCATCCGAGCCAAATGATTGCTCCCCTTCACGGCGTGCCGTAGCCAAGGCATCAGGAAGCGCATCACTGTTTTCGACAATCCGCATCCCTTTACCCCCACCCCCAGCTGCAGCCTTGACCATCAAGGGGTATCCAATTTCTTCGGCTGCTGCGAGCAGGGTCTCATCTTTTTGATCCTGGCCGCCATATCCGGGGATGAGCGGCACATTTGAATCAATCATCAGCTCTTTAGCTGCTGCTTTGTTCCCCATGATTTCAATCGCATGGGGGCTTGGACCCACAAAAATCAGGTTCGCATCAGCACAGGCCTTAGCAAACGCACTATTTTCAGCCAAAAATCCAAACCCAGGATGGATCGCATCTGCACCAGATTGCATTGCTGCTTTTATGATTTTCTCAATTGCAAGATATGACTCAACCGCAGGCGCACCACCAAGATGTATTGCTTCATCAGCCATTTGGACGTGTCGAGCATGAACATCCGCATCAGAATAAACAGCAACGGTTCGTATTCCTAAGCGTTTGCACGTCTTCATGATGCGACATGCGATTTCCCCTCGATTGGCAATCAATAGTTTTTTGATCATGGTTTCTACCGACCAGGCATAATGCCTTCCAACTTCGCAATAATCCCTAGCATAATTTCATCTGCTCCACCACCGATTGAGGTCAATCGGGAGTCGCGGAAATAGCGAGCCATGGGATACTCTTCGACATACCCCATGCCACCGTGGAACTGCAAGCAGGTATCAGCAACAATTCGTGACAGCCGTCCTGCTTTTAATTTTGCGATGGAAGCCTCACGAGTCATATCTTGGCCATCAACAAATTTGCGCACACAGTGATAATTATAATTTTTAAACATATCCACTTCGGAAATGAGTTCTGCTAGTTTGAAGTGCACCCATTGATTTTCAATGAGCGGCTTTCCAAATGTATGACGTTCCCGACAGTAGTTGATGGTCATCTTAATAGCTTCTTCCATACCAGCTGCGCCTAAAAGCGCAGCGGCCAATCGCTCAACCTGAAATTGCTGCATCTGGAGCATAAAGCCCATCCCTTCAGGCCCAATACGATTTGCCTTTGGCACGCGCATATCATCAAAACGCAGAATGGCTGTATCGCTGCTTCGTTGCCCAAGTTTATCGAGTTTGCGGCTTACGCTGAACCCAGGTGTATCTGTGGGCACGATGATGAGAGACATCCCTTTAAAACCACGATCACGATCGTCTGTTCGTGCCAGCAAAGTCAAATAATCCGCTTGTGTGCCATTCGTAATCCACATTTTTGAGCCATTAATAATGTAATCATCCCCATCAGCGACGGCGCGCGTGCGGATGCTGGCTACATCTGACCCTGCGTCTGGCTCACTCACAGCTATTGAGAAGACAGCATCGCCGCTAATAGCTGGACGCAAAAACATCTCTTTTTGTTCTTCGGTGCCATGCTCGGCTAGTGCGGGCGTTGCCATATCCGTTTGAACGGCAATGCCCATCGGCACACCACCACATTGAATACGGCCGATTTCTTCCAAAAACACCGCCTGATACCAAAAATCCATACCGCCCCCGCCGTATTTCTCGGGGTAGGTCAGGCCAAGCAATCCTAAATCGCCCAGCTTTTTAAACAGCTCATGGGCAGGGAAAATGCCTTTTTCCTCCCACTCTTCGACATGAGGATTAATTTCTTTTTCTACAAACGAACGCACCATCGTACGCAATGATTCATGTTCTTCATTAAAGTAAAGAGAGCTCATGCTCTAACTCCTTCAAAAGTGGTGACGATAATTCGGACATTGCCATTACCAGTCATTTTTCACGTTTCACAAAAATTACGGTCTAAAAACGCCGTAGTTAGGTGGTGCTTGACTTACAAAATCAACGTTGTGTGCCACTGAGAGCGCCATGCTTAATGCTTGCCGCGTATCTCTCGGATCCAAAATGCCATCGTCCCATAACCGAGAGGTACCAAAATAAGCAGTCGATTCATCATCAAACTTCTGTTTGGTCATCATTTTAAGCATTTCAATCTGCTTCATATCGGGCTCTTCACCGCGACGGCGGGCGGCAGCCTCTTGTACAATGGCCAGAACCCCGGCCGCTTGTTCCCCACCCATCACCGCTACTCGGCTATTGGGCCATGTCCAAATAAACCTTGGATCATAGCCGCGGCCACACATGGCATAATTGCCAGCCCCATAAGAGCCACCAACCACAACTGAGAATTGAGGCACATTGCTGTTGGCAACCGCATGAATCATGGCTGATCCCGCCTTAATGATGCCTTCTCGTTCATACTTGCTTCCCACCATAAAGCCTGTGATGTTGTGTAGGTATAAAAGAGGTGTTCTCGATTGATTGCAGAGCTGAATAAATTGGGTCGCTTTGTTGGCGCATTCAGGGAACAACACCCCATTATTGGCCAAGATGCCAATGGGATACCCATCAATATGAGCATGGCCACAAATTAGTGTAGGGCCATAATTTTGTTTAAATTCAACAAAACGGGAACCATCAACAAGACGAGCAATAATTTCTCGCATGTCAAAGGGAATACGCTCATTAGACGGAATGATGCCTAAGAGCTCTTCAGGATCATACTTTGGCGGTTCGGGGGTTCGTCTGCGATTTTGGGTAACCAGTGGCTTGCTTATATTTAATTGGCTCATGATCA
>JANQSK010000324.1 GCA_028284105.1 Anaerolineae bacterium | reverse complement strand
GTGTTGCCGAAGGAGCTGCCAGCACATCAGGTAGCAGCGGTGATGCCGTCATCGTCTTACCAGAATCTGGTGCCGCAGCCGCCAACAGCAATAATGCTTTAATTCCAGTTTTAGTAACTATTGGACTTTTGTTTATTGCAGTTGGGTTTGGCTTAGAAATTCGACGTCGACAAACTCAAATTTAAGTTTGCTCATCATTTACGAGCAAAACAACTTTGCCGTTATTTTTTCGTTCGTGAAGATAATGATGAGCCTTTTCAGCTTCACTTAGCAAAAATGTTTTGTCTACATTGGGTCTAAATAGGGCCTCATCATACCAAGTGATAATTTGCTTCATCCATGCTTGGTATAGATGAGGCTCTTTCATTAAGCTTAACATATCCCCCCCTGAAATCGACCGATTTTCTTTGGTTAGCTGAATCAAATTGTATATTGGCGTCATGACTAAATTGCGCCAATGTGGCATTCGCGAGAATGTTTGTCCGCGAATACTTGATTGCATCCCATAAAAGACGTATCGACCTGTTTTTGACAATAAACGGCCGTTTTTGGGCCAGTGAATCCCTCCTAACGAATCAAGAATAACATTAACGCCATTTTTCCCAGCTAAATCTTTGACGGCCCGTTCATAATCAAAATTTCGATAATCGATTAAATGTTGAACCCCTTTTCCCCTTAAAAAATCAAATTTTTCAGGTGAGGCGGTACCAAAAATTTCAGCACCCATAATCCGACAAATATCAACTGCGGCTGAGCCAACCCCACCACCCGCATTATGAATCAACACTTTATCACCTGATTGAACAGACCCATACACCCGAACTAGCATGTACGCCGTCAGGTAATTAAACGGCAGTGCGGCTGCATCTTGGATAGGCATCCATTGAATTCGTTTGAATACTTGATAGTAAGGCACACAAATCGTGTCTGTATAGCCTCCAAAATGGGTAAGAGCAAAAACGGGGTCGCCTTCTTGGAAATCAGGCACACCTTGGCCCACAATATCGACCGTGCCAGCCACCTCAAACCCAGGCACAAAAGGCGGATTTGGGTATTGCCCCCACCTGCCCATTCTTGCCTCAAGGTCTTTAAAGCTCACGCCAGCGGACTCTACACGAATTCGTAATTCCCCATTTCTGGGAATCGGATCTGGTGATTCTTCTTGTTTCAGAACGTGGGGCGCCCCATGCTTTGTGACCCAAATTTGCTGCATATGCCGAGTATATCGAGAACGGCCGTTCCTTACCAACCCTCTGCCTCATGCAAGTTGGTACTAATGATGGAGTGAGTTATTTCTCTACAAAGATTAAAATGAAAAGAATGTAATGGTATTTTAACGGCAAGGGAGTCTCATTTTATGCCTCGTATTTTATTAATAGATGACGACAGGATCATTCGAAAACTTGTAGAAAATTTTTTGACTGGTTTAGGGTATCAAGTGACGACAGCAGAAAGTGGCGCTGAGGGTCTGAAGATTGTTAAAGATGTCAATCCAGACATTATTGTTACTGATAAGATCATGCCAGGTATTGATGGCTTTGAAGTAACGAGACGGCTTCGCAGAGAACCCAAATTCGCAAACACCCCTATCATCGTTCTAACAGGTGAGTCTGAGCTTGAAGATAAATTAGGTGCATTTGAAGCAGGTGCTGATGATTATCTAAGCAAACCATTTGAGCACAAAGAGTTAGCTGCTCGCATCACGGCTTTATTACGCCGTTCAGAAGCTTTAAAAGCAGCCCAAAGCCAAGTTAACGAAAATAAGAGCAAAGCCCATATAACGGCCGTTCACTCCCTAAGAGGTGGCATTGGAAGCTCAAGCATCGCAGTTAATGTTGCTTTAGCGCTTCAAAACCTGTGGAACATGCCTACTCTTTTGGCGGATCTTGTTTTAGGAACAGGTCAGCTTTCAATGATGCTCAATAAAAACTCATCCACATCATGGGCCAACTTAGAATCAATTCCACCAGAAGAGCTTGATTTTCCGTCTATCGCCAAAATCATTTCCAAACATGATTCAGGCTTGCATTTTATTGGTGCACCAAGTGATCCAATTGTGGCCGAACGCGTGTCGGGTGAAACAATCCAAGCTGCTCTCTCATTAGTGAGACCACGCTATCAATATATTGTGGCGGATCTGCCTCACAATTTCAGCAATGCAACTCTTGAAATTCTTGATATCGCTGATCAAATTTTCTTGGTCGTAGCCCCAGACATGGCATCAATTCGCTCTGCGTCGACGGCCCTCAATGTATACAAAGAGTTAGGGTACGACCCTGAAAAAATCAAAATGATTTTGAATACACCCTTTGAATTTGGTGGTATTCCTGCAAAAAAAATCACAGCTGCCTTGAAACATGGCATTATTCTTGAAATTCCTTACTCCCCTAAAGAATTTATCAATGGCATCAACAGGGGCACACCAATTATTGAAGCCAATCCTGAAGGCAAAATAAGCACCCAATTTGAGCTTCTTGCATTTTCAAATAGTCAGGAAACGCATCAATCTATCCCACCAGCCAATCCAAGCCACAGCTGGCACCGAGTGAATAATCATTTGAATCTATTTGAAACACCAGGACAAAAGAAAAAACAAAAATCAAGAACAAGGTTGCTGTTTTCAACTGGATAAACGTTAAATAAATTTTGAAAATTTTGGGAGCAATTCAATGTCAGTTTTTAATGTAGCAGTAACATCAAAAAATGAAATTTTAGAAGGCATGAAGGCCTGGTTATCAGAATCACTAGGCGATTCATTCGACATCATGCTGCCCGAGCTTGCAGAAATGTATATTGAAGATGGTCCAGCACTATTGGGCGACATCAAGAATGCAATTGCCCAACAAGATACAACTGGGCTTAAAAATTCTGCACACGCACTTAAAGGATGTAGTTCAAGTTTAGGCCTATCTGTTTTGGCACAACATTGCCAAGTGGTGGAAAGCTCATCATCAACGGCCGATTTTGAGATGGCCTCTTCAAAAATGCCGGAGCTTGAAGCAGAATTCAATCAAGTAATCTCAGTTTTTGAGGAGCTTATTTAATTATTTCGCTTAAGGAAATTTGGGTTTATGATTGATTGGCAACAGATTATCAATAAATTCTCGCAGTCAATTTTCATACTTGATCAACAAGGGCAGATTACGGCCGTTAATCAAGCTGCTCGTTCATTTCTAAAAAAGCCCCTCGAAAACCCGATGGACAGCGCCTTTTTAGATAGTGTCAAATTCAACGTTTTCCCGTTTGAACACCTGAGCACAACACAACCCAAATCTTTTCAAATCCCTAACCCTCAAAATCCTTCAAACGAATTACTCGTTCAAATCGATCCGCTGTTTGATAACAGTGGCAATATTAACGGCCGTTATCTTTCCATTGAGCCACTATCAACGCAGAACAGCTTAGAACAACAGCTTGCAGATGCCAAACAACAAATTAAAACGGCCGTTGAAACAAAAACGAGCTTTCTTGATATTGTCAGCCATGAGCTAAGAACACCACTCAATGCCGTCACTGGCCATATCAACATGCTTCGAAACACCAACCTCGATACAGAACAGGTTGATTTAGTTAAATCAATTATTGAAAATGGTGATAAATTAAGCGACATCATCAAGCAGTTGCTGGAATATTCACATGCAGACAGCACGCACTACGAACTCCATCCGACGCCATTCAATTTAAACTCTCTTCTTAACGACATTATTTCAAAATACATTTCAACGATCCATGATAAACCTATCACAATCAAATGGGCTGTATCTGAACAATGTCCAAAAGTTTTAATGGCTGATCCAATTCGGATTCGGCAATTATTTTCCTACCTACTAGACAACGCTATTAAGTATACGGATGAGGGAAAAATTGATATTTTGGCCAATGTTCATCACAATGAAAACGGAACGCTTGCCTTAGAGATTTCAATAAGGGATTCTGGCATAGGCATCTCAGACTCAATTCAGAATCAAATATTCCAACCGTTCAATCAAAATGACACATCTTTAACTCGAAAATACGAGGGATTAGGTATCAGTTTAGCCATTGCAAAAAGAATTTGTGAACATATGAATGGCGACCTAACTTTCTCAAGCCAAGAAGGAGCTGGTTCAACTTTTACCTTTACGATTTCTGTTGAAACGTCAGATATCGAGCCTATTGAGTCACATTCAAACAACAATTTAGAACTACGCGACAAACGAATTCTCATCATTGGGCACAACGCCAACCATAGAAGAACAATTAGTCGAGACGCAAAGTTAGCAAGCATGTATCCTTATGTTGCCAGTACCCCTTCTGAAGCACAATACTGGATAAGCAAAGATACTTTTGACATTGTTTGTATTGAAGAAACATTGTTATCAGATGCCACAGACCTATTAAATGATCTTAAAAAGCTGAACAAAAGCATCGCTTTCATTTTAATTGAAGAAAATTCAGTCGCTGAGCTTGAAAACATCCATTTTGATGGCGTCTTGAAAACCCCTTTTACTTCATCTGAAATCTACGATATTTTTATTCGGTCATTACACGCATCTAGAAATCAAAAGTCAGCCAAAACAGCAGAACTTAATGCAACTGATAAAATGGCTGATCATCACCCATTAAAAATCATCTTAGTTGAAGACAACATGATCAATAAAAAAGTTGCTGAACGTATGCTTAAACGGCTCGGTTATTCAATTGATCACGCAGGAAATGGGCAGCTTGGGCTCGATATGGTTCTAGAAAACAAGTACGATGTTGTGTTGATGGATATTCAAATGCCCGTTATGGATGGCATTACTGCAACTAAAAAAATCCGTCAGATGAAAAAAGATTGTGAACAACCTCGAATTATTGCAGTAACAGCCCATGCCCGTGAAGGGGACAGGGAAAAATACATTTCTTGTGGGATGGATGATTACATCAGTAAACCCATAAAAATGGATACACTTGTTGAGGCGCTATATGCCAGCAGTGCAATACCCATTATCGAAGATGAATTTACTAGTTTAAAAAAACAAGAAGTTGAAGAGTTTGCTAACGGTATAAATTTTGAGATCTTAAATAATTTATTTGGGGATGATGTTGAAGAATTCTTAAGTGAAATGGTCCCCGTTTTTCTGGAGGATAGTGAGCGAATTCTTCATCAACTAAAATCGGCAATTCCGCTTGGAGACTCTAAAACAATCAAGGAAGCATCACACGCGTTAAAGGGCTCAAGCGCCAGCTTGGGAATGGAAAACCTCTCTAATTTATGTGGACAGTTGGAAAAAGGGCATCAAACAATTGGCCATTCCGCTATCGAAAACCTCTTTTTACAAATCCGCGTCGAACATAAACAAATCTGCGAGTATTTGACAAGTAAATATATTCAAGTTCCTGTTTAAGCAATTTTGCATTCATTTATCGAATTATTAATGACTATCTTTCGATAGGACGTTAAAATCATCATCAAGAATGAATGAGCAAAATCAAAGTTTAGGTTCCAACGACTCGAATATTGATTCTGGCAACGGCCGTTTATTTTTAGGACGTCAGGAGTTTTCAGCTTGGGTTCAAGAAACAATCACCCACCGTAATGAATCAAGAGTAATGTTGATTCATGGTGAACAGCAGATTGGCAAAAGTGCCCTTCTACAACATTTAAGTACCCAGCATGTAAATGAAGAAACGAAATCTGTTTATATTGATTGCCAAGCAATAACAACAACGAGTCTTAGTCAATTCTTTCACGCTTTTGCACGAGACATTCTCAAATCATTCTCAATCGATGAAACACTCCAGCAAAGTGATTTTGTCGCAAATCCATTCACTCGGTTTGGCGATCTCCTCATTCAAATTGAGAAAAATTTGAACAACAATAAATTGCTATTTTTTATTGACAACTTTGATGCTGTTTGGAATGAATTAGCAGATGATGATGAGCCGCACACCTTTCTAGAAAATTTTGACCAACAAATCTCAAAAACAGAAGATTGCTGGTTTATCATGTCCGCTCAATCATTGAATCATTGGATAGATGAGTCTGAAGTTTCATTCCAAATCAAAGAATTAACACCTCTTACTGAAAAAGAGTCCATTCTTTTTATTGACACGCCGCTTCGGATGACCATCGTTGATGATGTTTCTCAATTTTTCCATTCAATTACACAGGGAAAGCCAACGATACTTTATCCTTTAAGCAAAAAGTTATCAGCCGAACACGATACTAAAGAAAACTCTCAAATCACCAAAGCAGATATCATTAAAGCCGCGCTTGAGTTAGACATCTTAAAACCATCAGAGGTAGCCAATCATCATCCAGAGAATTTTGTTTCACAGGTGACAAAATATCAATCGTATTCACCAACCCAAATGGGTGTTTTATTTTTGATAGTCTTACTGATTCCTTTCTCGATTTTTATTTCTAATCGCAGAGCGCAAGCTCAAATTGCAAATCCTCCTGCCGAAGAAGTGGTTTTCGAATCACTTTCTGCATCAAACGAAGAAAGTTCAAACGTCATTGAATCAGACAATACACCGACTTCAGAACCTCAACCGACAGAGGTACCGACAGAGGTACCTCCTACTATAGAACCTTCTTCTACACCGCTACCAACATCAACAGGTACGCCAACTGTCACACCAATCCCAACCGCAACCCCAACACCAACACCAACACCACTTTTCTATCCAGAGGAACTTATTCGGGATAGTGATAATATGTCAATGGTTCTTATTCCAAGCGGTACGTTTGTAATGGGCTCTGCTGACGGGGAGTTTTTATCGAATAG
>JANQSK010000319.1 GCA_028284105.1 Anaerolineae bacterium | reverse complement strand
CAAGTGCTGATGCCATCGCTCTAACAAGGCGCGAATTTCAGGGCTATCTTCCCCTTTTTCCATGTGGGCCACAATCTCAATGTAGATATTTTGACCTTCATCCATAATGGCTTGCTTTTGTTCTTCACTATAGCTATTCCAAAGTTGAATCGATTGAGAAGCAGATTCCCCCCACTGATCAACGGCCTCTTCTTCGTACTGTTTTTGCTTTTCGTCGCTAAATCCTTGAAAGATTGTTTTCTTGCTCATTTTTATCTCTCCCATGAGATGCATCAGCGTGCTATCGACCGTTTGAACCAATGTCTGTAAACGGCCGATTTTTTCAAGCAGCTGATGCCGGTGTGTCTGCAAAGCCGAAATTTTGTCAAAATTGGGGGCATCAAAGATGCGTTTGATTTGGTTGAGCTCTAAGCCCAGTTCACGATAAAACAGAATCTGCTGTAGCTGAAGCAGTGCTTCGTCATCGTAGTATCGATACCCATTCTCACCAATTGACGTTGGCTTTAATAACGCTTTTTCATCGTAAAAACGGATGGTGCGTCGGCTTACGCCAGCAAAATCAGCCATCTGTTTAATGGTGTATTTGTTCATGACCGAGATTATAAAGTATGACGTAACGTTAATGTCAACGGCCGTTTTTAATTGATTTTTTCTTGAATGTGGCTGGCTCCACCAGTGGAGGACGGCTATTTACTCATCAAATCCATGTTTTTTATCAACCAGATATAACGGCCGTTCGCGCACTTCATCATAAATCCGGCCCAAATACTCCCCAACAATACCTAAGCTGATCAGCTGAATGCTTCCCAAGAAAAGCACAGCGACTAAAGTAGTCGCCTGTCCAAGCAGCGGCTGTTCAGGGAAGAAGAGGCGGGCAATGATGACTAAAATAATCGCAACAGCGCTAATAAAAGCGATCAAAAAGCCAAAGTAGGTTGCAATTTGCAAAGGAAAGTATGAATAACCTGTTATGGCATCAACGGCAAAACGGGTCATCTTACGAATAGTAAATTTTGTTTCACCTGCAAACCGGGCTGAGCGTTTATAGGTCACGCCGGTTTGTTTATATCCCACCCATGTAACCATGCCTCTCAGAAAGCGATTCCTTTCCCGCATCTGCAGCACAGCATCGACAACACCCCGATCCATCAACCGGAAGTCACCGGTGTCGACCGGAATATTGATCCCAGTAATGCGATCGATGATGCGATAAAAAGCTTTGGCCGTAAACTTTTTAAACCAAGTTTCACCAGCTCGGCTACTTCGCACCCCATATACCACATCATACCCTTCCTTCCACTTGGCAATCATGTCTAAAATCACCTCAGGGGGGTCCTGAAGATCGGCGTCAATTAAGACGACAGCTTCCCCTGTCGCATGTTCTAAACCAGCTGTCACAGCAACTTGGAAGGTGAAGTTGCGCGATAAGATAATGCCCTTAACGCGATTATCCTTTTCATGCAATTCTCGAATGATCTCAGCAGATCGATCGCGACTGCCATCATCAACCAGCACAAGCTCCCACTCGTGCTCAGTTGCATCAAACACTTCTGCAATGCGACGATGCAATTCATGTAAAACGGGTTCTTCGTTGTGAACTGGGGAAACAATTGAAATCATAATTGTGTCTTTTTGACGATGTGTCAATCAACTTCAATATCTGCAAGTAAGCCAACGTGGTCTGATGGGTACAGCATGTCATCTTCTTCGGAAGGTATATCAAGGAAAATTTTGGCCGTTTTCACCGCTTTAATATCCGTTGAAACAAAAATATAGTCCAAACAGCCTGCCCAGCCAAGAGAAGGTGCCTCATCATCCAAATTCATCGGATCCACAAGTGCTGTCGGATAGGTTGCCAATGGTTCATGCCTATGCACTTGCTCATAAACAGACAAAAACTGCTGCTTGATGTATTTGATAGCAATCGCCTGAGGATTTTCGTTAAAGTCGCCAGCGATGATTTGATTAGGCACCCATTTATGATTCTTAAGCCATCCCGTTAACAGCATGGCTTGTTCTTGTCTGGCCTGCTGATTATTAAATCCTGAATGCAAATGGGTGGCAACAAAATCAAGCGTCCGATTATTGGCTAATCGAACATTGACCCGAAGGGCTGGCCTTCCACCATATCCTAAATTAAGTGTGTCATGATACACGATGGGCAATCGGGATAACACCCCTACCCCTTGACGATAGCCTTCAATAAGATGTCGTTTTCTCTTCTGAACAAGCGTATACGGCCGTTCATTATCTCTACCCAACCTGGCGTTAATTTGCCCCCGCAACCAGCGACCTTGCCCAATTGAAATATCGATCTCTTGCAAGCTTATCAAATCGGGAGCCGCATCAATCAGCTGCCCAACCAACAAGTGACGCCGCTTAAACCATTGATCTTGTCGATTTCGAATGTTGATAGTGGCTACGCGAATTGTCTCCATCGCTTAATCAAGGGAAATCTCTGTGGTGCCTGGAGAAACAGCCGTTTGAATATTGAGCGTCGCATCTCTCACAACAAGCGTAAAGGGCGTATCCGTAGTAACCACAATACGCTCCTGGTCTCCTACTAAATCCATCATGCCCCCATCACCTAAGGGATAATTTTGCACCCCAAACTCCTGCTCCGTTTTTAAGCGTTTATCCCAATAGACTCGACTTTGTGGCCAATCGACATGAATACCAATAACATCTTCTAGCAAGATTGAAATAGGTGTAAGTGCTGATACCCCCCAATAGTCGCGTTTGGCGGGGTCACCTGGGGCAGCTTGCTCTGGCGTGTAGTTTTCCCAAAGCGTGTCTGTCTCTTTATAAACGGCCGTGACGTGCTCCAAATGCTTTTTAGCAATTTTATGAACCAATTTATGCTGCTTCAATTGACGAAGCCCTTTCAACACCATGTATGTTGTGGCTGGCCAAACGGCGCCGCGCCAATAGTTCCCAGTCAACGAATTGTATCCCTCGCTATCCGCAGAAAGTGACGGCAATGGATGCTCGACGCCAAAGGACCACGAATCACGCAAATGCTGAATAAACTTGAGGCGTCGCTCTTTAGGAATGAGGCTTTTTTCTTGAAGTCCCCAGAACGCCCCAATGGTCTTCGCTTGACTAAAACGGCCGTTTTCATCCCGATCAAGATAAAACTCCGCTTCATTGGACCACAGATGGGCATTAATTTGAGAAGTGATGGCTGTCTTTTCACGACTCAGCTGGTCAACAAGCTCTTTCTTCTCTAAAACCAACGCCATTTGCTCTAAAATGGAGATGCTCAATCCTGCTTGGAAGCTAGCATCAACCCATGTCCAATGGCGATGATGCTTATTGCTATCAGGGACACGAGGCTGATTGTCCATTGCGCTGCTCATGCCAGTTGCCCAATAAAGCCCACCTGGCCAGGTTCGATTATTTTGACACCAGCGATGATAAGCCAGCAATGGCCAAAAAACTTCGCTCAGCCGGCTGGCATTCCCGGTTTGTCGGAAAACTCGCCATTCAGCCCAAGCCATAATGTTGGGGCCAGTCGAATTGGGATCAAATGGATTGAAGTAATCATCCCCAGATCCCATATCAATTTCTCGACAGATAAACCCATCGGCATGCTGTTTTGCGTAAAAATTATTGAGGGAGGAAGCAAAATTAAATGCGTTACGGCCGTAAATCGCGAGTTGAACCATAAAGGCCGTATCCCACATAAACATATTTTGGTTATAACCAGAATCTAAATAGGGAGTAATAAATCCATTTTCTGCGTGTGGAAGACGACCTGCACGCCACACTTCTTCCCAACTTCGCCAATAAAGTGCTGTCCAATCCAAAAATTCTGGCAAAATGGGAACGGGAAGCTGCGATTTTATGGCAGAAAAAGCGGGAATGTCACAAGGGTTCGCAACCCGATTCATGAATGGGTTTTTCTGGACAAAAGGGGTTTGTTCGTAACTAAATTTCTCTGCCATTGACAACTTTTATTTGGGTGAACTTCAATAAAACATTTTAAGCTGACGTTTTACTTAATCCACAATTCGGCCGTGCCAGTTAATCGTAAGACGTCATCTTCAATCGTTGATGTACGCAAGGAATATCGAATAAACACATTATCCAACAGTTGGCCGTTATAAACCATCGAATCACCAAACGCTAATTGCGTATAATCTGTTGAATTCCCGAGAATAGCCAATGTATTGTCCCCCTGTTGGCGAGTGCCAGAGAACAAAATAGGAGTGCCTGGAATCAAATTCCCAACAGGCACACGATAATCAACCACAAAATTTTTGAAATTCCAGTAAGTGGCATCCACAGGCAATGTTGCCAGTTCGATAGGCAGTGGATTAAGCACGGATACGGTCAGCTCACCCGCAACTTGTAACGCCCCTAATATTTCGGCACCGACACGCAACTCATAATCACCAATCACACCAGGTGCCACAACACCATTCCAGAAAAATGAATCAGCACTTCGTTTAACAACAGGTTGGCCATCAATCTTAACCTGATACACACCAGACTCTTGAAGTCCAACATATTCCAAACGAGCACCGGGTACCATCTCCCCTGGATTTAAACTTGCGCCAAAGGTTGGCGTCCAAAACTCAATCGTATTGCCAATAGGTGTAATCGTGGGTGCTGGACCAAGCCCTATATCTGGCACTTGTGGCAAGCTACATGCCAACGACGCAAACATCAAAAGGCCCCCAATCCATGTAAAGAGTTTCCGCTTCTGCATACTTTTTCTCCCAATACTTAAAAAATTATGTGGTTGACAGAAAGTTTTCTAAAAAAGATGTCTTACAAAGACTGTCAATCATCGAGTAAATCACAATCATTGAAGCTGATCTAATTTTTAAATCTTTTTGTGATTTACTTAAAGCGTGGAGCTATTGCAATTTAGAATTTCAGTGTACACATTGACGTGTCACACATTTCGCAAATCTATTTTTGAAAATTGCTCCAATGGCTCCAAACTCTATTAAAAATTGATGGAGCAAAAGGCTAGATGGAAACGAGGTTGTTTCCATCTAGCTCTGGATCATTTTACCTGTTTTTTTCTTTGTCAGGCAGACGCTATCTAAATATTATTGCTCCTCAATGGTAACGGACACAATAATATCACCTGTTGGTGCTTCAGGATCAACTGATGGATCACGTGGCGTAATGCCTTGAACCACTTCTAATCCCTCACCAATTTGACCAAAAATAGTGTAGGCTCCGTCTAGCTGTGAGACATTGCCCAATGTGACATACCATTGGCTGCCATTTCGATCAGGACCTGAATTGGCCATCGCGACCATCCCCGCCTGATCATGAGACAGGGACGCATCAATTTCATTGGGAATGAAATAACCTGGTCCACCAATCCCTGAACCCGTTGGATCCCCAGTTTGGGCCACAAAGCCAGGAAGCACACGATGGAATGAAATGCCATCGAACCAGCCTTCTTGCGCCAAAAACACAAAATTATTCACAGTGATTGGGGCAAATTCTGGGAAGAGTTCGATCGTAAAGCTATCGCCTGACTCTAATTCGACTGTAGCGAGATAGGTTTTTTCAACATCGATGATCATTTCTGGGGCAGCATCATACTGTCGATCTGCCAAAAATTCGAGTTGCACAAAGGCATCCCACACCCAAAAAGCGAGAGGTGGCAAAGATTGTCCTGTTAAGGGTTGCCCATTAAATAACACAGAAGGAGTTCCACCCAACCCAAGACCAAACGCCTCATTCGTGGACGCATCAACAACGTCTTTATAAACATCATTGTCTAAATCCTCAGCAAGCTGATCTGCATCAATGCCAATGCTTGTGGCTGCTGTGACAAAAAATTCACGAGCCTCATCAGGAGCTAGATTGCCCCAAGCTTGTTGATTGTTGTACAAAAAGTCATGGTATTCCCAAAATGAACCTTGTGCACCAGCGGCTTCAGAAGCTTCCGCGGCTTTTTGCGCGTTTGGGCGAATGCTATTTAA
>JANQSK010000314.1 GCA_028284105.1 Anaerolineae bacterium | reverse complement strand
ATACACTTGTGACAAATGATAACACCTATTTACTCGGCAAAAAGCGTGATGGGTGCAAAAATTTTCTGGTAACCGCTACGGATCCATCGGGTCCTTGGTCAGAACCATTTTGGATTGAGAATGCTCCAGGCATCGATCCTTCACTTTTCTTTGATGATGATGGTCGTGTTTGGTACACGGGTAATCGCATCCCATTGGAAGGTGAAAGCTATTTGGGGGAAAAGGAAATATGGCTACAAGAATTTGACTTAGATAACAAGCAGTTAAAAGGTGAGGTTCATGTCCTATCAAAAGGTGCCGCTATCGGCAATCTCCATGTCGAAGCACCTCATATTTTCAAAGTGGATGGATTTTACTATCTGCTCATGGCCGAAGGGGGCACTGGGCATACACATGCAGTCACGATCTCACGAAGCAAGAGCATATCAGGCCCATATGAAATTAATCATCAGAATCCAATATTAACGCATCGTCATTTAGGCTTAGATCATCCCATTGTGGGAACAGGTCATGCAGACATGGTTGAAACCCAACAAGGTGAATGGTGGATGGTTTTACTGGCGATGCGACCTTATGATGGCTATTATTACAATTTAGGTCGAGAAACTTTCCTTGCTCCCGTCAAATGGGAAAATGGTTGGCCAATTGTAAGCCCTGGCATTGGCAAGGTTGAATTCGAGCACAAAGCACCTGATTTGCCTGAGGCATCATGGGAGCCACAACCTCCGTGTGATCATTTTGATGATTCAATCCTTGGATTTCAGTGGAATTTCATTCGGACTCCACGCGAAAAATTTTGGAGTCTGTCTGACAATCCTAGCCATTTGCGATTGAAATTAAGACAAGAACGTATCAGTGAGCGCGTCAACCCCTCTTTTATAGGACGTCGACAACAGCATATCTCTTTTTCGGCGAATATTTCATTGAATTTCTCACCTAAGACCTCAAATGAAGAAGCTGGTTTAGTACTTTTACAAAATAATGCGTTCCATTTCCGTTTTACCGTAACAAAGGGTAAAAAAGATTCATCATCAGTTCGACTCATTAAGGTAGAAAATGGTATTGAAACCCAAATAGGTCAGATACCAATTACTAGCGATGACATTAGAATGCGTGTGAGTGCTCGTGGTCAAAACTATGCATTCGAGGTATCAACTCAATTCAATGACTGGCAAAATGTTGCTTGTGATGTTAACGGCCGTATTTTGAGCACGCCGGTCGCTGATGGGTTTGTCGGTGCTTATATCGGCATGTATGCAAGTAGTAATGGTCAGCCAAGTGAAAATCATGCTGATTTTGACTGGTTTGAATATTTAGAAGTGATTTAATTGAAAATTTTAATTACAGGCGGCTTAGGTCGCATTGGACAAGAGACAGCAAAGCACTGTTTGCAAATGGGTCATCAAGTTAAGCTTATTGATGCCTTGGACGAAACGGCCGTAACGACCCGGCAAAAAGCACTCCTTCAACACGCTCAGTACGAACAAGTTGATATTCGGCACTTTGAGGACGTTTTGTCAGCCTGCAAAGATGTTGAAGCAATTGTTCATTTGGCAGCTATTCCGAACTACTTTCAGGGGAATGAATTAAACATTTTTAATGTCAATGTGATGGGAAGTTATCATCTTTTCCAAGCGGCAGATCAGTTGGGTATTCAAAAAGTGATAGCCGCCAGCTCAATCAATTATTTAGGTAACGGCTTTGGCCCAAATTGGTGACCTATTCATTATTTGTCTATCGATGAAAAACATCCCGCTTTGGCAACTGATACATATGCGTTTTCCAAGCAGGTTTTGGAAGAAACGGCCGTTTATTTTCACAATCGCGCCAAAATCAATACCATTTGCTTCCGCTTTCCGCTGGTCTATATTCCTGAATGGGTAGATGAAGAAAAGCTTGAAAATGTCAACCGAGATTGTGCACAAGCAATTGAGTGGTTGATGAACATGCCCATGCCAGATCGCCAAGCCACCATTGATATGCTTCGCAACACCTATTTGAATCGTCGTTATGCCCGTGTTCAACAAAA
>JANQSK010000284.1 GCA_028284105.1 Anaerolineae bacterium | reverse complement strand
GAGTGGGCCACATTGCCGTTCCAAACCTGTGTAGATCATCTCGCCTTCTGCCCCATCCTTAATCGGAATGAACGCTCCGGTGTCGGTGTCGCGCAGTTCCACATAGGCTGTATCGGGAGCAAAAAAGTGCATTCCGGCATGGGCTTGGCAAGAGATAAAAATCGGATTGAGGCAGCTTGTACCACCAAAGATGTCATACACTTCGGCCCCACCAAATCCCTCTGACAGTTCACGGATGACTTCAGGCACATTTCCACCAGGCTCCCCAAAGACTACGATTTTTTCGATACCTACCTGCGTCAAATCGATATCTGTATCGGTGCGAGCTTTCTTGAGCATGTGCCGTAGAAAAGATGGCGTCGCCAAAATTCCTTTAGGTCGTGTCAGTTGCGCCATTTCCACGACTTTGACCGAGCCGACAAGCGCCCCAATTGGAATGGTGTTGATTCCATAGTCCATCATGGCGTCTAGTGTGGGCAAGCCTGCCACCCACATGCTCATGACGCCAGCAAATAGCACACGGTCGCCTGGATGCAAGCCGATGCGGGCAAAAGCACGGGCATAATTTTCGTGCTGGATGATACGGTCGTTCCGCGTGTGACCTTGAAAGCTGGGGGTACCAGTTGTCCCGGATGAAGCACTCATACGATTGACTTCAGAAATGTCACAGGTGATGTGCATACCTAATGGGTGTCCAAACTCGGCTTTCGATCGAGCTTGGCTTTCGCGCTCCTCATATTTGTCGAAGGTGGGATAAGCACTATACTGCTCAAGCGACTGGAATTCATGCGGATTGACCCCTGCCTTATCGAACTTTTCTCGATAATAAGGTGATTTTTCATAGACACGAATCAATAGCTCTCGTAACCTTTCAATTTGATGCGCCTCTAATTCTTCGCCCGATAGTGTTTCCAATGGTTCGTTCCAAAGTTGAATGGTCATGATTTCCTCGCTTTAAAGTTGGCCGTATAACTTTCATCAACTTGGGCGTGGCTTCGCAGGGCAACACCCGTGGCTACAATATCGTCAAATGAGTCAAATTGGCTGGTGAAGGCAACTTTACGAGTGGCCAGTACAGCGCCAGCAGGCATCTTAGCAATCTGTCGCGCATATTCCATTGCCCGTGCTTCCACATTCTCGGCTGGAACGACTTCATTCACAATGCCTACTTTTTCCGCCCAAACCGCATCCCGCTTGTCCCCCGTCAGTAGCAATTCCAAGGCGCGCGTAATCCCAACGAGTTGAACGAGCCTCAGATTGCCATGCACGCTGGCGATGCCTAATTTCACTTCAGGTAATAGAAACTGGGCGTCCTCTGAGGCAATTCGTAGATCGCAGGCAAGTGACGTCGTAAATCCTGCCCCGCAGCATTGACCCTGAATAGCCGCGATGATGGGTTTTTCGCAGAACTCCCGCTCTTCAAAATCAATTTGAAATTGGCTGGCCGCGACCTTCATGCCATCTTGGTCGATCGCTTCCTTAACATCAAAGATATCGACACCAGCAGAAAAATGCTCTCCCGCTGCACAGTAAACGGCCACCTTCATCTCATCATTGGATAGAAAGCGGTCAACCGCTTCATTAAGCGCTTGGCACATCTGCCGATTCAGCGCATTCCTTTTCTCTGGTCGATTCAAACGGATCACGGAGACTCCGTCCACTTCGGAATATTGAATAAGATTTGATTGTAAAGAATCAGACATATGCACTTTAACCCTATTTTTTACTTATTAAACTGCAAATCAGGCAGTATGAAATTTCCCATCTAACATCATTAAGCATGTTGTACCGAATAAACTCTCTAAGAGTCGCAAAATATGCCAAGCCAGTGTATCAACAAATAGGGGAGGCTCAAACAAAATCGATTTGGGTTGGTCTAACAATTTTGGTAAAAATGAATGGTGTAAAAGCAAAGTGAGAAATAATAGAGCCAAATCCAAAACTATGATGAAAATTGCAATTATTAGCTGTTCACTCCATCCGCAAAGTCGGTCTTATGTATTAGCCAAAGAAACCCTCACCAAACTTGAGGATTATAACGTGGATGCAACGCTTTATGATTTGCGTGAGCATAATATTCCGTTTTGTGACGGCACGGCCGCTTATGACCATCCCGATTCTAAAATGATTCGCCGAGTTATTGATGAGGCGCATGGGGTGATTCTTGCCATACCCGTCTACAACTTTGATGTCAATGCGGCCGCCAAAAATTTACTTGAGATCGCCATGCGGGCTTGGAATCACAAGGTGGTTGGATTCTTATGTGCGGCTGGGGGGAGAGCAAGTTACATGTCGGTTATGAACTGTGCCAACAATTTGATGCTTGACTTCCGGACCTTCATTGTGCCTCGGTTTGTCTATGCAACTGGCAGCGACTTTGGGGACGATCGTGAACCAACCATGTATATTTCGTCTGACAAAATCAAAGAGCGCATTAAAGAATTGGCAGATACTACGGTCAAAATGACGCAGGCACTGAATGGGGTTTTCTAAAGCTAATATCAGCCAAATCTCGATTTAACAAGGGTGTTCAGCTTCATGATTGTTTTGGAGTCAGGTCCTTGTCTTCCATCTCCCAGGCATGATCCATGGTGTGAAAGGCGGTGTGCCGAATCAGGAATCGGAGCGGCCATTTTGCTACTTTGCCTGCCAACTTGCCCTGTGAGAAATACTCTCTTATTGCCTGACAATACGCATCACGATGTGCTTTTAGACCTTTGTCAGTCAGCATTGCCCCATCGGGGGTGATGACACCGATCTTCTTCGCCCATTGTTGCTCTGCGGCAAACGTATGGCGAACGATATGCTCTCGGTCTCTCCCGCCACCTCTCGGACCCCTTTTCATCTCAGCCGACACTCGACTTTGTACATCATCAAAAAATGCCCAGCACGCCTGCAATAGCGTTAGTTCACGTTCCAATTCATCACTTGATATCTCTTGCTTGTCGATGCTTGAAAACGCGAATGAAATGCCCCTAAAATCGGTTGAGCCCGTTCCCGGATACCGTTCAATGGTGTCAAGGTTCTCAACGGTAGCAAACTCCTCACCCATTCTGGCTAACTTTGCTACCTGAGAATATCGTGGAATATAAGAGCGGAGCTTATCGATTGCCTCGTCCTCAGTTTTTGCGCCTCGTTCGAGGCCGGGCCAATCGGGCGCGACTGCCACTACTCTTTTGCCCTTTGGTCCGATTTCTAATGTCACTCGAAGGTTTGTCATAGTTTCTCCAATCTGTGTGTATGTCAGAGTTCAAAATAGTACAAACATAGTTAAGCATCATCTGATTTGCGATACAGTACCAGCAACCCTGCCAGCACTATGAGTAACATGCCCGTAAATGAAGCGAATGTGGGGGCAATTCCAAAAAAAATAATATCCCAAATTGCCACAAAAATGAGATAGCTATATTCAAAGGTAGATACGATAGACGGTGGCGCCACTTGATAAGCACCTGCTAACAGCATCCCAATAACAATCGTAAACCCGGCGAGTAATGCAATGACAAGCCAATCCGTTGTGATCATGCTCGACCATAAACCAAAAATATACGGGTATGCTTCAAATACCCCTTCATTCGGCTGAATCCACACTAAAAGTATGCTAAACACGACCCCAGCTAGGAACATGACGACGTTGAGCGAGAGGGTCATTGCAGCAAGATGAACATTTTGACATCTGGTGCGCGTGATGATGTGACCCAAAGCATAAAAAGCAGCCCCAATAACGGGAAGGATGGCCCAAGCTGAAAATGCATCGGTGCCTGGCTGTAACAAAATGATGACACCCACAAATCCAAGTATCACCCCTGTCCATCCTAAGGAAGAAATGAGATCGTTTTTAATGAAGTAGGATGAAAGCAAAAAGACAAAAATAGGGGCAATATAGTTTGCTGCACCAACGGTTGATAGGCTCAGGAAGGGGATGGCTGCATAGAATGCGAGAAAAGTCGTTGTGATGAAAATTGAACGAATGAGAGGCCATTTCTGAAATGTGGCAACTACAATTTTTCGCTGTATTCCGTTCACCCAACTGATGGTCAATAAGAGTGGTATTGCCAATATGCCTCGCAGCGTAAATATTTGCCAGAGGGTCAGTTCACTGCTAAAGAGCTTGAAGACAACATCCTGAATGGAGATTGCAAAAGCCGCCAGGATAATCAGAGAAACCCCACGTATAACATTATTCTGTTGGGTATCTCCAGGTAATACAGCTTTTATAAATTTAGAATAGCGCATGAAATTGGTTTATTTGTGAAATGTTGTAAGTGCTCAGTGCTGTTTTAGCTATCCTTGATGGAAAGGGAGAGGATAACGGCCGTTTCCAACCCACCAACCCCATCTGCACTGCTAATCTCCCTATCCTGACCCGAGGGGGCGAGTGCTTTACCGAGACTAAGTTGAGAAGCTTTCTTCAACGCCCTTTGGATAAAAAGAAGTCACCCTAAATCCACCGAAGACCGTCCAGCCAATGATTTCGTCTGGATGTTTGATGTGTGCTTCCCAAACAACCTCCGCGGCTTTGCTACGTTTAAGTTCTCGTATCCGAACCCACGAGGGAAAATCAGCGGTGTTGAATGTGGTTCGGTCAAGGTTATCCCAAGAAAGATCGGCTTGTCTGACCCCACCCGATGCGGTCATTGGGTCATCCTTTATGTTGCATGCTGAATCGATCACAAGAAAATTGTTGGTTTTGGGAAGCCGATGTGCATCACCCATCGCCCAAGATGCCACGCGAGAGGCTTCATCGTCGCGTGAAGTCCAAATCTGTCTGACCGTCATTGCGTCTGGATCGACTTTATATTCAACCGCACGTGCAAAACAGTCGCTTGGCCCTTTTGGCTCATTGAATGGCATCGCCTGTAAATTTTGGTTGTCGTAC
>JANQSK010000276.1 GCA_028284105.1 Anaerolineae bacterium | reverse complement strand
TGTGTCACGATGCTTAAATCCCTGACGATGCCAGATGACCCTATGAATCATGTCCATTATCGGCCGTTGACGGTGACTGCACCTCACAACACCATGGTCAGTGCAGAGTACCCAGCACCGTGTGACTCCTACGGGTATGTGGCAGAAATGATCGTTCACCTCATCAGCCGCGCATTAGCTGATGTTCTGCCTGAGCGATGCCCTGCCTGTTCTTATCAAATGTCCGCCTTCCAATTCTATCGCAATGATCCACGCCTAGGTGAACCTTTTACATACGGTGAGCCACTTGATGGGGGCGGTGGTGCATTCCACACAGATGATGGCGCAACTGGCATCATGTTTTTAGGTAATGGGGATGCCCCCAATGTGCCTGTCGAAATTGCAGAAACCCGCTATCCAGTGCGCATTCATCAATATGCAATCAATGTGGGAAGCAGCGGTATTGGAAAATATCGAGGTGGTTTTGGCATTATTCGGGATTATGAAATGCTAAGTGACCATATCAATATTCAAACCAGCAATGAGAACACTAAATTTCCCCCATGGGGAC
Source organism: Anaerolineae bacterium (assembly GCA_028284105.1). Taxonomy (GTDB): domain Bacteria; phylum Chloroflexota; class Anaerolineae; order Promineifilales; family Promineifilaceae; genus QQUD01. The sequence continues at coordinate 3,888 of JANQSK010000276.1, read as the reverse complement.
TACACGGCGGGTCTGAATCTGGCGCCAGTGAGTTCGTCTTTTGGCATGGAAGTGAGAAAGAAGTGCGCATGACGGACCGCGTGAGTGACTATGGCCCTTTCCATCGTGGTGACCGGCTTCGCTTTTTGACGACTGGTGGCGGCGGTTGGGGTAACCCGGAGGAACGGCCGTTGCATCTCATTGAGGAAGACCTTCAAAACGAACTCATTACCCCAGAGGACGCCAAGCGCTTTTACGGCTACAATATCAGGGAAGAAGGAGAGGAAACGTGACACGTAGCACCAGATACGTGACAACTTAACAATGACTACCTTAAACTACTTCATTCGCCGGCTTGGCTTTGCCATCTTCGTCTTAATCGGTGTGATGATTATTACTTTTTTTGTGTCTCGCATTTTGCCAGCCGATCCGGTGCGTCTCTTTGTTGGTGTAAGGGCTTCAGAGGAGGTTGTAGAGGCTAAACGCATTGAATTTGGCTTGGATCAGCCTGTTCCGGTGCAGTTTATCAACTACGTTGGCGACATTCTACAAGGGGATTTTGGGGTCTCATTCCGAACAAAGCGAGACATTAGCGATGATTTGCGTGTCTTTATCCCAGCCACATTAGAACTTGTCATTTTATCAATGCTTTTAGCCGTCATTGTGGGCATACCCGTTGGCGTTATTTCTGCTGCTTATCGGGGCACATTTATCGATCAACTTAGTCGGATTGTAACGATTTCTGGGGTGTCCATTCCATCATTTTGGCTTGCCCTTCTCTTTCAGCTTCTGTTTTTTAGCACACTTGACTTACTCCCGTTGGGCGGTCGATTAAGTCGAGAATTTGTGGTCAGTAGTCCTATTGAACAAATCACGGGCTTTTACATTATTGATGGCATTCTAACTAGAAATTGGGATGCTTGGCGAGATGCCATATTACACCTTATTTTGCCAACCGTTGTTTTAGCAACATACCCGATCAGCCTCACCGCACGCATGACCCGTGCCTCGATGCTTGAGGTGCTCTCAGAAACGTATATTTCTGCGGCTCAAGCAGCTGGATTATCAAGGCGCGAAATTCTATTTAAGCTAGCTCTCAAGAATGCAATCGTCCCGACTTTAACCGTATTGGGGTTGGTCTTTGCCTTCTCAATCACGGGGGCTTTATTGATTGAAATTGTTTTTTCATGGCCTGGGTTGGGAACCTATGTGACGCAATCCATCGTCGCGGCAGATTTTCCTGTTGTGATGGCTGTCACTTTGATCGTGACCATCATCTACGTTGTGATCAATCTCTTAGTTGATGTGCTACAGGCCATTTTAGACCCACGTGTTCGTTTAGGATCCCAATAATATGAGTACTTCACAACCTGCAACACTGGTTAATCGCTGGCTGGGGTTTGGCTTTATGAAAGCTGAACCAGGCTCTGCCAATTGGTATTTTCGCCGAGACAAATTAGCCGTTGTCTGTCTATTTGTTATCGTTTTCATGGTTTTGATTGCCATATTTGCCCCATTTTTAACACCTTACCCAGAACAAGGATTAGGCGATCCCAACCTGACTGAAAAGTTCTTAGCCCCAAGCCGCGTCCATCCGTTTGGCACAGATGATATAGGACGCGATATTCTGGCGCGCGTGATGTTTGGCGCACGGACGTCATTAATCGCCTCATTTGCAATCGTCATTGCGGCAATGATTATTGGCACAGCGCTTGGTGCCATTGCGGGATATTTTGGGGGCTGGATTGATGAAGCCATCATGCGTGTGACGGACATCTTTTTAGCATTCCCCCCTCTCCTTTTGGCAATTACGATTGCGACCGTTCTAGAGCCCAATCTTCGTAATTCTGTGATCGCGGTGGCGGCAACTTGGTGGCCTTGGTACACGAGAATTGTGCGGGCGCAGGCCGTTTCTATTCGTGAACGGAATTTTGTCCGCGCAGCCCGCAGTATGGGGGTTAGTAATTGGGCCATTATTCGACGCCACATTTTGCCAAACGTCCTAAATCCTGTCCTTGTCCAAGGAACCCTTGATTTAGGGTCTGCACTGTTGACGATGGCTGGCTTAAGCTTTTTAGGGCTGGGCATTCAACCTCCCACTGCCGACTGGGGTGTGATGGTCAATGACGGCCGTAACCATATTCAAAGCGGTCGCTGGTGGATTGGGCTATTCCCTGGATTAGCCATCTTTGTCACTACATTAGCATTCAACTTACTGGGAGACGGTGTCCAAACAGCCACTGATCCGAGGATTCGATCCGTTTAAGATGAAAGTTTCTGAATACGCAAACTATGATGGATTAGGGCTTGCTGAACTAATCCGCCAAAAAGAAGTAACGGTTAAAGAGGTGGGAGAGGCCCATTTAACGGCCGTTTCCCAAATCAACCCACATATCAATGCCATCATCGAATCATACGCCGAGCGAGTCGAGTCATTAACCCAAGACAGTCCTGTTGAAGGGCAATTTGGGGGCGTACCCTTTTTGCTCAAAGATTTGTTCATGAATGAAGCGGGATGCAAAAGTGAATCAGGCAGCCGCTTGTCTAGAGGCATGAAGGCAAACTCAGATTCATTTCTAACCCAGCAGTTTAAAAATGCGGGCTTGATGCTCATGGGGCGTACCACGACCCCAGAGTTTGGCCTATCCGGCTCAACCGAATCAATTTTGACGGGTGCGACGCGCAATCCGTGGGATTTATCGAAGATGGCTGGAGGCTCAAGCGGTGGTGCTGCGGCTGCGGTAAGCAGCGGTATTGTGCCAATGGCTCACGCCAGCGATGGTGCAGGTTCAATCCGTATTCCAGCAAGCTGCTGCAATTTAGTTGGACTTAAAACCTCCCGTGGCCGAACCTCAACTGCCCCTGACCCTGAGCATCCGTATAGCTTTAGCGTCAACTTTGTCGTCAGCCGAACGGTGCGGGATACGGCCGTATTGCTTGATACGGTTCATGGTGCTGCACCTGGTGATTTCACAGTCATCAACCTACCTAGCAGACCCTATGCCGAAGAATTAAATGCAACGCCACGACCATTACGTATCGCTGTCACAACAGACCCTTGGGGTCCTGCCCCAACCGATCCAGAAGTCGCAGCCGTCGTTCAAAATGTGGCCAAGCAGTGTGAGCAGTTAGGTCATCACGTCATTGAAGCTTCACCAAAATACGATTACGACAGCTTTTTAGAGGCGATGCTGGTCATGTGGGGATTTGGGATTGACCACTATTTTGATTGGCTTGCCGCTGAAACAAATCAACAGGTTGGGCCAGACACGCTTGAGCCAGTGACGCTTTCATATTATAAATTTGCCAAAACGCTGGGGTCAAAACAGTTTGTTGACGCAACGGCCGTTCTCAATCAGGTCAATCGAGACACAGGCCACTTTTTTGAAACAGTCGACCTTTTATTGACGCCATCCCTGAGCTTGCTACCACAAGATATTGGACGGTACGCTCAAAGTCGTAACATGAATTTCCATGACTTTTTCCGTCTCTGTGATGAATCAATGGCCTATTACCCACTCTTCAACATGACTGGGCAACCTGCTATCTCGTTACCATTGGGACTGAGTCAAACGGGTCTTCCCATTGGTGTTCAGTTTGCAGCCCGTTTTGGAGATGAGAGCACGTTGATTCAAATCGCAAGCCAATTAGAACAAGCACTGCCCTGGCACAATAGAAAACCAAACATTTTTGCATCGTAATTAGCAGATATAGAAATTATTTATGAACAATTCCCTCCTAACTATCGAAGACCTCCACATTTCGTTTAACACGCCTCATGGTGAATCAAAAGCGCTTCGTGGAATCAACTTTTCTGTACAGGAAGGGTCCATTTTTGGCGTTGTGGGAGAGTCAGGATGTGGGAAGTCATTAACGGGCAAAGCCATTTTAGATTTAGTGCCGCATCCC
>JANQSK010000262.1 GCA_028284105.1 Anaerolineae bacterium | reverse complement strand
TGATCCGAGCCAAGTTTTGGGTGAAGATAACATTTTCCGTTATCGGCCGTGCCCCTTTTGGGTTCGGATTGGGGAAGGCGCTGATGCTGTTGAGACAGTTCAGATGTTGCTTGCGATTCGAACTGTTCAAGATCATACGGTGGTTTCAATTTCACCGGCAGAGTCTGAAGCGTGGCAATGGTTATTGAATGATGAAAAAATCGACGTCACGATCGAAGATGAAACCACCTTTTCGAATCGCTTGGAAAAACAGGCTGGGCATTTAGAACGAATTCGCTTATCAGGAAAGCTTTCTGAGGACAGCCGTCGTGCAGCCAATGAAGCTGGCATTGCGGTTCTTGATCAACCTGCTTTAGCAAACGGCCGTTTAGAGCTTCGCCTCTATCTTCGTGAGCAGGCCATTTCCCATACAACCCATCGTTACGGTAATTTGCCAAAACAAGGTTGATTGACATGAAAATTCCAGGGATGAAGGCATAAGCTCACCTGCCTTCATCCTTTAACTTAATATGATATACTATCTCCACTTGGTTCGGTTTTATTAACAACATTTGGAGATTCCCATGTCTGATCCATTTGATTGGCAAATTGGTGAAGAAGACGATGAACTGCCGCCTTTCGAGCAAAAGGGCGAGGCATCGCGTGGCTATTGGATATGGTCACTGTTAGTTTTGGTCGGAACGGCCGTTGCGGGGAGTCTCATTTTTGGCGGGTATCAAGCTGGGGAGCAACAGGCCCAAGAAGTTCAAGATAGTGTCGGTTCAGTCATTCAAGGCCATCTCGATTTACAAGCGAACGCCGTTCAGCGTGGCGATGGTGAATTTTTCTTTGGGCTTCACGCGGATAATTCATCTTGGAGAGCCGCACAACTCCTTCCAATTAACCAAAACTTCTATAAAGGTGATCCACAAGTTACGCGAATTCAAGAAGAAGAAGAGATGATATGGGCCAGTGCGGCAGCAACAATTGATGGGCGGCGTGTGAGTCGAATTCTTTTCTTTTCCCAAGATAACCAAGAGTTAAAGCAAGAACCTACTGACAGCCGTTTTTGGGGCAAGCTCAATCTGTTACCGACCTCATGGGGAGAGCTTCGTTTTCATGAAGCAGATGCTGTGTGGGCCGAAGCGATCGATGACTTTGTTAAAGAGACTATTCAAACCCAATGTGCCCTTCATTGTATTGAAGTAAACACGACGTTCGAGCTCGTTATTGCACCCAATTATTGGAAAACGGCCGTTCCTGGCGTGCTCCATGTACCATCCCCTCGTTTGGTCGCAATTAACTCAGATGGCGAGCCAGATGACCTCTATTGGGAAGCATTAGAAACAGAAATAATGCAACAAATCACTCCAGCCATTATTAAATTTGGGGTTCCTGATGAAAAATCTCAATTAATGAATTATCAGGCTGCTGCTGAAGCGTTTATGGCCGTAAATCCAAATATTCAGATAGAGTTTGTAACACTTCATAGTTCGAATCCTGATTTGATGGATTTAACGGGTCTTGATGGCGCTACTTTACTGCCCACAGAATCCTTACTAGCTAGCGGACAGATTTATAATTTGTCAAACTATCTTGTTACGGATGATTCCTTTGATCATACAGATTTCTATTCACAAATTTGGCAAGGTGCTTGGTGGCAAGAACAGTTTTGGGTCGTACCACAAGGTGGCCAAATGCGATTGGTCTATTACGATCGCACCACTTATCAGGAAATTAATCAGTCTGAACCCTCTCTTCGTTGGACTTGGGATGAACTTGCTAGAGATATGGCTTTATTCTCCCAAAAGGATGTTCATACTGAGTGGGGTTTCTTAGATGCGGGCAATGATGCGCTCTTCTCATATGCCTACAATTGGAATAGTGATTGTGCAGAAGAGACAAGCAGCACGGATTGCCAAGAACAGCTTGATCCTGAAGCAATCGAAGCGGCTCTTCAATGGTATGCTGATTTGGCAGGAAAACCGGGTCATATTCCTGATATGAGCCGTCTCAAATTAGATTTACCCTCATCGACTTTTGATGAAGAGGCGCGAATTTCAATTTTAGCTAATTGGCAATCCGCTCAACGCCGTGCGGCTATTTGGGTTGACGGGCCGCAGCGATTTGAACGGGAAATTTTTCTAGGTCCAATGGGTGTTGTGCCATTCCCGGGTTCTGAGAATAAGTTTGATGGTGTTACACCACTTTGGGTCTATGGGCATGTCGTTCTACAGCAAAGTGAACGTCCCCTTGCCACATGGAAATGGATATCATTCTTATCAACGCAGTCTTTGGCCTCACAATACCGCGTGTTGCCTGCAAGAGCTTCGGTAGCGATGGAAACTCGCTACTGGTCCACATTGCCTAATCAGCTCAGTGACCCTATGCGGACGGCCATTCCATTTGCTAGAGCGGTCTTGATTGAAGAATTGGACTACTTTAATTGGGAACAAATTACGGCCGTTACATCCGGTGAACTTACCCCTGCCCAGGCCGCTCAAATCAAATATGAACCCAACTGGTTTGGAAATAACCCTTAACCACTATATCGAGCTTAAACTCTTATATGTACATATAAAAAAAGAGCTACCAACGGTAGCTCTTTTTCAATACGCTTAATCTACAGAACGAATCTTAGTGGTTCAAAATCTGTGATAAGAATAGCTTTGTACGTTCGTGTTTTGGATTGTTGTAGAAATCTTCTGGTGTGTTAACCTCTACAATTTGCCCACCGTCCATAAAGATAATCCGGTCAGCAACTTCGCGAGCAAACCCCATCTCATGGGTTACAGCCACAATCGTATACCCTTCATGTGCCAAGTCACGCATTACATCGAGCACTTCCTTAATCATTTCAGGATCAAGGGCTGATGTTGGTTCATCAAAGAGCAAAATCTTGGGTTGCATTGTGAGGCAACGGGCAATTGCCACACGTTGTTGCTGCCCACCAGACAACTGTCCAGGGTATTTGTCAGCTTGTTCTGGAATCCCTACGCGGGTGAGCCATTTCATTGCCAGTTCTTCAGCACGGTCACGCGTCCATTTGCGTACATTGATTGGCGCCAAGGTAATGTTTTCCAAAACGGTTAGATGAGGGAAGAGGTTGAACTGTTGGAACACCATCCCTACTTCACGACGGATTTCCGTGATATTCCGCAAGTCGTGTGTCAGCTCAATCCCATCAATAATGATCCGCCCTTCCTGATGTTCTTCTAAGCGGTTCATGCATCGAATAAATGTAGATTTACCCGAACCAGAGGGGCCAATAATAACAATTGCCTCACCTGTTTTTACAGTAAGATCAACGCCTTTCAACGCTTCAAAATCGCCATACCATTTGTGCACATCACGACAAACAATCGCATCGCTTACTGATGTTACCGTAGGTGCTTCTTTCATCATAGTCATAATCAATATCCTATCAAATCTGCGAATACATGAGCATTGCTGCCCATGTCTAATTTATCTTAACGTACACCAAGTCCAGCACGTTCTTCTAGGCGCCGACTGTATGCAGATACTATCGAGCTTACGAAGAAGTAGAGCAAGAACATGAATACATAGAGCTCTGTGCGTAAACCAAGCCATCTTTCATTAGCAATAATCCCCTTGGTCACACCTACAAGATCAATTAGACCGACCAGCGCGACAAGCGATGAAGATTTAAACGTACCAATGACAGACCCAGTTAAAGGTGGAATCAGAATTCGGAGAGCTTGAGGCAAGACGATGAACCGATACTTTTGGAGCGTATTAAGCCCAAGCGCATCAGAGGCTTCGTATTGTCCTTTTGGAATGGCTTGCAACCCACCACGAACGAGTTCTGCCATATAAGCAGAAGAGAAGATGGTGTAACCGACAATAACAGCCCAGAAGCTCTTAATCCCTGTACTTCCTTCTGGAAGGAAGAATGGTGCCATGACGATGGACATAAACAGCAAAGTGATTAAAGGGACCCCACGAATGATTTCAATAAACAAGATTGAAAACGCTTTGACGAAGTTGCCTTGGAATGACCTGTGGAAGTAGTAGGCCACGATGAGAATCAAGAAAGGCCACAATGAGAAGAATCGCTCAATGTTGTTTCGTGAAGTTTCCCATAGTTCAGGTGTGCTGTTCAAGAAGAAGTAAACGAATGAGATACCAGCAATTGGCCAAATAATCCAAGCTGGAATGCCGGTTACTTCGGCTCTACGCCCTAAGGCTAGGAAGATACCGATTGGCAATGAAAGGATATTCACAAAGATTGCGAAAATCACCGTCAACAACAATCCACCCCAATCGTCAACATTGATAGGGGGGAAGATGCCAGTTTGAGCTATCAAACGCCAGATGATGTAAGAAACTGGCCAAATAAGAACCCAAATGGCAATAGTCACAGGGCTTAACTTGATGACTCGGAAGAGCCAGAAGATGCCCATGAGTGCAACAGTAACGGCCGTACCGCCTAATAATGCACCTGTTCTAATTAACGGAGCTTCGTATTCTAAGCCTGCTAAGAATATATACGCCGCAAATGGGGAGATAACCCAAAGAATATTAGTGATGTTTGCTAAAGGCTTTAAGGTGTCTTTGAGCGAAGGGCGAGAGCTAATAAAAGATGATGCCCATAGAACTAAAACCATACCCGTTGTTAAAAGAACACGCCAAGTATGTTCAGGCCCTAGTAAGCCGGTTAATAGCAATTTTCGAGCGCCCCATAGAACACCCCAAGATGCCCCATCTCGCGTTCGCACATCTGGATGAGTTAATTCAGGGCTAAAAGTGGCATTAGCAATACCCCAATTCCACAATCCAGACCCGACGAGCCCAATCACAACCGCTAATAGCAGTGTGATAAGCGTATTTGACACATTGTTAAGCATGTTCTCTTTGAGCCAGCGGGTAACGACATTATGTGCTGTGAACAGCTCGCCGACAACGACGCCCAAAACAAGAATAGCCCAAACTGCTAAAATAATTGACGTCCGAACAGGGGCTGCAATGAGCTGACTGATCGTGACACCAATTGTAAGAAGCGCTAAGAAACTAACCCAAATTAACAACCCTCTTGAGCCAGTAACATTATCTAAGAGGAAGTAATCCCAATTAAAGCGCTTGGAGAAAGTCCATCTTTTTTGTACAGGTTTACCTGAAGAAATAGTTGTCATCTTAACGCTCCACTAAAGTAATCTGGTCATTGTACCAATTGAGAATGACCGAGAAGAATAGACTGATAGAGAGATAGACAAGCATCAACAGAATCATAATCTGTAGCGCACGCCCAGATTGATTCATCAAAGTTTGAGAAATGATATAAATTTCAGGGAATGCAACAGCAACGCCTAAACTTGTATCCTTCATTAGACTTAAGTAGGTGCTAATCAGAGGTGGAATAATCACGCGGAGCGCTTGCGGTAATACAATTAAGTTTAAGCGTTGACCTTCACTTAAACCAAGCGCGCGTGCCGCCTCAGTTTGTCCTTTAGATACAGATAAAATACCTGCCCGTACAACTTCAGCTAAACCGCCTGCATAAAAGATGGTCAAACCGAGGAACAGAGCAAAGAATTCACCTGTCATATTCCATCCGCCTAAAACATTAAATCCTTCAAATCGAGGATAGCTAAAGACGACAGGCGCTTCATCTAGTGGGAAAATGGTGTATGCGCTAGGTGATTCTAAAGTTGCTTGTTGAGAGGCCAAAATAGTTTTTGAACCCACAAACATTTCACATCGACCATCGACCAATCGGCTTTGGGCACTTTCTGGTGAACCAACACGACTCACATCGAATGGAATACCCAGCCTGCGTAGCTTGTTCGTTAGGTTAGGTTCTGATGATGAATTTCTGAGCGCACAAATTTGCAAAGTAGCGGCTTCTAATTCTTCTTCTGGAAGGTCAGCAATTTCACTGATGTGATTGACTCCAGTACGTTGAAGCATAACGCGTTCAAAATCATCAAATTCACCTATCCGAGAGGAATTGGCGATGAGAACACCTTCGTTATCGGCAATTGAACCAGCCACAAACCAGCCAAGACCGGCAATAATGACAAATCCGACAAGACCCCACATGAAGCGGTTGGTCGGTTTCCCAGTTCTTTCTTCTTGGCGGCTAAGGTAGATATTGGTGACTTGGAATTGAATAATTGCAAGAACCACAAAGGCAAACCAAATTGGGGCAGAAGACATCAGTTGTGGCCACGGCATACTTAATCCACGATTAGACAAGAAAATCGGGGCGCCAAACGGTTGAATGGCTTCTGTGATGTCTGGTAAAGCTAATATGATTGAAAAATAGATGAGGAGTAACTGGATGAGAATGGGGGTATTACGTATGATTTCGATGTAGGCGAGTGCCAGCCTCGACACCAGCCAGTTATCGGACATCCTCGCAATTCCCATGACAGTCCCCAGTATTGTCATCGCAACGAGCGATAGAAGGCCAACTCGGAAGGTGTTCATTAGCCCATTAAAGGCTGCCCACCAAAAAGAGTCGGTATTTTCATAAGAGAGGACGGTGTCTGAGATATCAAACCCAGCTTCATTATCCATGAAGTCAAATGCACACCGATAGGACACACGGCCATCAATACACCGGAATTGAGCCTCTCCTAGCTTTTCAATATTATTACGGAAGTTTCCTGAGAGAGTAACTGCACCAAATAGAAGCAGCGCAATGATCGCAATTTGTCCAATGACGCCCAAAAACCGGATGTCAAAAACGTACGACAGTAGCGATGATAACAGCGATGATAACCCCCGAGATGCTTGGGGAGGTGGGGGATCTGTAGTAGTCTGAGCCATAATTTCCTATCCTTCTTCCCTTATCTGGGCACTGACTGTTAAAGAGTCTTAAATTATAAAACTACAGAAAAACAAGTTCACACAAAAACGATAGATAGGGCGGTAACAACCGCCCTATCATAAAAAATCAAAAATGTTTAGCTCACACTCATTGTACTCCAATAAGAAGACTCATCATGTGAGCTGTATTCCATGATTAACGGAATGGTGGAGAGTAGAGCAAACCACCTTCTTGCCATTGACCGTTTACACCACGTGAAAGGTTGAATGGTGTGTCTGGGCCTAAGTGGCGGGTGAAGATTTCACCGTAGTTACCAACTTGGCTGATGATTTGATAGCAGAAGTCGTTGTCC
>JANQSK010000648.1 GCA_028284105.1 Anaerolineae bacterium | reverse complement strand
CGATTCTGGAGCGATTTTTTCACCAGGGTGACCTTGATTTCAAAGGAAAAGAGAAGGAACGCATTCTCAAGATTGTGAAAACTGTTCCGTCGATTGTCGATATTTATCTCGAACGGGCGGCCGTCATTCCAGACATCGCGGAGGCGAGTGTAGGCTTGTTTGCGACATTTGGGGTACAGGATGAGGTGTTGTTGGATGCTGTTTACGGCCGTTTTAACCCCTCTGGCAAACTCCCCGTCGAAATGCCCTCTTCAATGGAAGCGGTTCGCGCTCAAAAAGAAGACTTGCCCTTTGATTCTGAGAATCCACTTTTCCCATATGGGCATGGTTTAAGTTACGAAAAGGGTGCTTAAACTTACGGCGTATTCGTTGCCCTCATTGGAGGGCACTCTCATCTTCGCCCAAGCAGTAGAAAGCAGTCGTCAAAACTCAGCGAAAAGATGCCATCTTTTGCCCATGAGAAAGCATTCATCGATCCAGTCAAGCTGACGGTGGGCGAAAAGATAGCATCTTTTTCTTCAAATTTTGAATTGCTGCGTGACGGGGCGTGCTGTTTTTAGTTTAGCCACTTGTAGGCATAATCTGCGACTTCTTCCCAATTTTTGTCACCACAAATATAGTGCCCTCTATTCTCAAATTCCTTATAGTCGCGAACGCTATCGGCGTGTTTATAGGCTTCAAAATTCTTTCTGTTGAGCTCTTTAGGAATTATGTGGTCTTTTTCACCGGCAATAAAAAGCAGAGGCGCATGAGGTTTGGCAAAATCAATTTTCGCAAACTCTTTTGTGGTTCCTCTGGGAATATTTCTGCTTTCGGGAACCACAATCTCATCAAAGACTCGGTCCGATTCGGCACGTGTCAGGGTATTACCAAAGGCGTAGTGGAACCATTTTTTTGTTGGGTAAAAAACAGAGTCGCCCTTTAATGGATTCAGCACTGGGAGATTCGCTTTCAGGAAACTCCATTTAGTCGTAATGATTCCCGCTGGCGCTGCTCCATCAATGCAAACAGCAGCCTCTGCTTTGCCCAACTCTACTAGCTTCTGTGCCACAAGCCCACCTAATGAATGTCCGATGACAATCGGCTTTTCTGGTAATGTGTCAATAAAGTTGGAGAGGTTCTCTACCAAATCTTCAAAAGTGACAGTCCCCAACTCCTGCGGTGTGTTTTGCCACATCTCTTGTGGAGTGCCTTCATGATAGGGGTTAGCTGGTGTATGGCAGGTATATCCTCTTGCTTCGAAGAAAGGGACCCATTCTTCCCAACTTTTTGCCGTTACAAAAAGTCCATGTGCGAAAACGATTGTCTTTGATTGTATTTGACGGTTCATTTTAATCTCCTTTTAGATCACATTTAGCGAGCTTATCTATCGCGACGTGCCCACAACGCCTGCACGTGTTTTATTGTTTAATAATTCAAAGCCCGTAGCTAGTTGGTTAACTAGCTATTTAGATGTAAACTTAAATCCGAGCTATACTGCACAGTGTAGTTTACAAATCTTCGATTGTCAATCCCCAATTTCAATTTCTGAATAATTAATTCATGATTGTCCAGCAGGCTTAGCTACAGCGAATACTATTCGTCTTCAGGGGCAAAACGGCTCCTCCAAGGGTGTGTAAACACTCAGACTCAAAAAGAAAGAAAAGGTATGTGCAAGTGGAGCATTTGCTAGAAAGATGGTTGCTCTGGCGATAGCTCTGTGGTCCACTAAACCAATCGGTGTAGCTCTGCATTTATTTCATCAACTCAATCAAGCAATCAAAGCGATGACATCAAACGTACAAAAAAAAGAACGGCGAGAAAGTCCAAAAACAACGGCCGTTGCTGAAGCAGCAACTGAAAAATTTCTAACCTATGGATTTTTTGGCACCAGCATGAACCGCATTGCTGAAGCGGCAAGCGTATCAAAAAGAACCGTCTATGATCACTTCCCCAATAAGGAAGAGTTGTTTCAAGCAATCGCGGATAAGATTTTGAAGCGGATTAGGAGAACAAGGTGTTTTGCGTGGTGACATTGTGACTGCCCGTGGCAATCATCGAGGATACATGCCATGAATCCTGAATCTCAAAGGTGTCAACGGGAAGTGTGCAAATTGGAAGTTATTACTTACTTCCTAATAAAAGGTCGTTCGGTAAACGGGTTGGAAGAGTTCTTTGCGCTTGGCACAAATAGGGTCTAATGCACACTTAGCACACTCTGGCTCCGTCATCTCTGGGCAGCGGCGGCGGGCACCGAAAAAATAGAAGTCTACAGCCCCCATTGACTTGCCTGAGAGGTGCACAATCTCATTGATAGCATCATAAGCAGCTTGCCGAATGGCTCCCTCGTCACTACGTAAAACCACGCGACGAGCAACGAGTGCAGCGTGCAGCTCTTTATCCAAGATATCAATGATGCCCGTGCGCAAGCAAGAACGCATTAGATGATAGTCGATAACGGGAGGAAGTGCCTCATCTTGCCCAAAACGCAGGAACTGCTCAGGCCTCTGATTGAGCGTTAAAGCCAATAAAGCCGATTTCTTGCGCAGTGGATCTTCCTTGTAGCCGCCCACGCGGTCTAGCAACTGCAAGAATGTTGCGAGTGGAGCCGGGGAAACATTGGCCTTGTTAAGCAACGTCTGCGGCGTTTCCCCAAGGGCAAGCATGTCCTGACCGTATGAATTGGCCAGCCGATGGTGCAAGTGGAACGCCGGCATTTCATCTTTACCCTCGTCCGAGCGCAATACCTCCTTCAACGCTGCCTCTGAGCAATTTGCCTGACCCGTCACAGTCAAGAACGCAGGATTTTCCTTAAACGCACTAAAATAAGCTTGTGAAATATAGGAAGAGCCCTTCAGCATTTTGCCATCAAGCGGGGCAACGAGCGGCTTGTGATAATGGCCATCTTTCGTTGTCCAAAAACTGAACTGCTGTAGCGTTAGGGAAAAGAAGAAATCGAGTGTGCCTGAGGCATTCAAAGCCGGGTAATTTGACCCCATAAAATCATGTGGTCTAACCTCATCTATTGCTGCAATCTGCTGAGCTACCCGTTTGATTTGAGATGGGTTCAACTGCACTCGGGGAGGTAGTTCTGATTTGAATACTCTTTTCATTATGCAATGCTAACCTTTATTTTCGTCCTCATCCCGTTCCTGACGAATCTTTTTTGCTTGTGCCTTGAGCAAGTCAAAAATTGGATTGTCGATAATGGCTTGCACCTGTTTTTCACGCTCTTCCTGATCTATTTTAATTCTCATTTTCAATGCTTTGATTTCTTGTTGTAACACATTTTCACGCTGTTGGACACCCTGCACCAATTGAATGAAGGCAGATAAGAAGGTGCTGATCCGAAAATCATCACTTTCCATTGCCCCAACTACATCGTCTTGACTTGTTTTGATTTGATCGAGCACCATGCTGTAATCTCCATCAGCAATACGCTGACTCCAAGTAACTGCTTTTTCTAAATAGATATAGGAAAAGCGCAGTTTGCTCGAAAGAATGCGCAACGTTTCTAGGGCAATAGGTACATGATTTTGCAGAATTGCTAAAAATTCATTCTGATCTAAGGTCAGGACTTCTAGAGGGGTGATTGCCATAATAGTAGCGGAACGGGGTTTGTCCTCCAGCAACGCCATTTCACCAAAGATCTCCCCTGGCCCCAGGTGGTTTAAGACAATTCGGCTGCCTGTAGGTGACGTTACAAAAGCACTCACCCATCCTTGGATGATAATATAAAAAGCATCACCCATGTCACCCCGATGAAACAGAAGATCGTTACGCTTAAATCGCTTGGTTTCTGTTTTGTTGGCAACAATGGTTAATTCTTCCTCAGGCATAGCGGCAAACCAGTCCATACGCTTCAGCAGCTGTATCTTATATTGTTGGCGTAAATGGCGTTGCAAATCTTCCAATGAATCAAGTTTGGTTTCGGTAGCAGTCTCCAAAACCTGTAAAAAGGTTTCCCGAGATAGTTTGAGTAATGAGGTGGGTTTGGTGGCAACGATAGTGGTAGTGCGCGGTTGCTGACTAAGCAAGGCCAATTCGCCAATAAATTGCCCTGGGCCATATTCATCAAGCACAAGTTCACGGCCGTGTTTATCGGGCAGCACAACTTTTACCTTGCCGTCTGTGACAATAAACATATCCGTGCTTTGGTCGCCTTGACGAAATAATGTTTCGCCAGCCTTTAGTTGATGGGGCTGCAAGTGTGACTGCAACTGATGAAAGAACTTCGCAGGCAGTTGGGCAAAAACGGGTAATTTTTTTAAGGTTTTTTCAACGATCTCTGTTTGCATCATCTTTTCGTTTCCATTTAGACGAATTCCGAGAAATAATTAGGGAACGTCGTATTTTATTATTCTATAGGATGATGGTTTTATGAGCATTGACTATATCGCTTTTTCTAACTTGATTATTGACGACATCGTTTTCCCAAACGGCCGTTCTGCCATGAACACCATCGGCGGCTCCGGTCTACACGCCCTCGTGGGCATGCGCGTCTGGAGCGACAGCATTGGCTACGCCGCCT
>JANQSK010000252.1 GCA_028284105.1 Anaerolineae bacterium | reverse complement strand
TATTGTTACCGATATTTTAGAAATGGAAGGTATTCATACAATTGTGGCAGCTAATGGGGAAAGCGGTATTGCCATTTACGAAGAGCATCAAGATGAGATTGATTTGGTCTTGCTTGATTTGTCAATGCCTGGCATTAATGGGCACGAGACCTTTGTTCGTCTACAGCGCATCGACCCCCATGTCAATGTTGTCCTTTCGTCTGGGTATGACGAAACGGATGCGACTGTTCAATTTGTGGGACATGGCCTTTCCGGCTTTATCCAAAAGCCTTATGATCCTAAATTCTTCTTGAACACGATTAAGGGGCATTTGGCAACAGCAAGGCGTGAAGAAACGGCCGATTTGGCTCTCGAACCAATGCTATAGACTGGCTTTGTACCGTTGCAGTGAATTTCTGTTCAATCTCTTGGTGCCCATTACACTTTCTTTTTTTAACAAGTCTTGGTTCACCCTTTTCTCGTGCCGCGACTTTCATTACAATTCTTGCGTGCATCATGATGAGTTACGTTCTAGTTTGCACCAATCAGCCGCTGTATAGTTGTTACAAAGCCAAAATGCCCCACTTATCCTCAGCTTTTTCGATGATCAATTTAAGCGCAAGCAGCGGGTTACGATTCCGCAAACAGAGTTAGCCAACAATCTGGTTGCCTATTTGGAATCGTTACGGGAGAGTTATCCAAAGTTGTATGGGGGAACGGCCGTTTGCCAATATAACGTAAATGAGCCAACCTATTGCTAGGCTGGCTCGTTTTTACAGGAGCAGGAGCGACGGGATTCGCTCGCTCACGCGTATAAAATCTGTTGTCTTTCTGCCTAAACATGTGGCAAAAATATATTTGTGATTTCTATGTTGCAAGTCGGTAGGTACGCTGATTGAGTTTGGCAATAAGAATGCTAGCAGCATCCTCTTAATCATAGAAACGGTTATGCCTATCATATCCAGTCAGTATTAGGACGAGCTTTGAAACACTCCCTTACTAATTTATGAAGGATATTCCTCCTTTCGCAATATTCTATCAGATTGATAACCTTGTTTTTAAATGTGGTTCCTCCCAAATTCCCAATACGTATATCAAGTCTAAAGCCCAATTCTACCAATTCATCTTCATTGAAAGCCTCAAGAAATTTTTTATAAAATTTCTTGCGATCAAAAATCAAAAGGGGTTGATTCAGTTCTTCTTTTAAGTTTATTTCTTGATCTGCCCTTCTTATATCCTCAGCCTTTCTTACCGCTTCTCGTACAGCTTGCCTAAATTCATTGTTGTTAAATTCAAGGCCTTTGATGAGGAAGTCACTAATATCGGAATTAATAAATGCCTCACGCATAATACTAGTGTTATTGAGAGCAGTAATAACGATTGAACTGGTATATTCCCCCCGTGTATTCAACCATGGAATTAAATCAAGACCGCTTTTGTCTTTTAGATCTGTGTCAACTAAACGAACGTCAATAACTGCTGCATGAAATTTAGGAATTTCTTGCCACAATTTTGCTAGAGCCTCCATACGACTAAACGCTTGAACAACTTTAAATTCATCATGTAATAATTCTGCTAATAATTGACACCAATATTCATTATCATCAACTATTAGGACGGATTTTTGTGTCATTGTTGGTGCTGGATCTCCTAAATCGCAACTGGTAAGCGAACTGTGAACTTTGAGCCTATCCCTAGTTCGCTGGCGACGCTTATGTCCCCTCCTATTTCGTTGATAAACTTTTGGCTTTGGGCGAGACCAAATCCCATTCCTTTTTTATGTTTGGTTGTGAATTTCCAAAGAAATATCTTCTCGATATTTTCTGGTGAAATACCAATGCCAGTATCTGAAATGATAATCTCTACCAGATTCTTTGAGGTTAAATAACTTGTACGAACAGAAAGGGTGCCACCATTTGGCATTGCTTGGGCACCGTTTTTCATTATATTAAATGCAGCATCGAAAATACGTAGTTGGTTGATTATTACAAGTGGAAGATTGTATTCATAATCCTTTTCTAAGGTGATGTTATTGTCTTCCAACAAACCAGATAATTTTATTTGGTCAACTGCTTGGTCTAAAATCTCATTTATATTTACTCCAATAACATTATCATTATCCCTGTAGTCTTGGGCTTCTTGCATGATTTGTGTAACTTGCTTATAGATATTATCTAAATGATGATACAAGGCTTCTTTCTCAATTGGAGTTCCAAGATCTGATTTTTCTTTAATTAACTCAATTCGAGGCCGTATTGAACCAACTAAATTATTAATTTTATGAATGGTCTCCCCTCTCACATTATCTCGTAAATTAGCATATAGTGCTGCGTTTTCAATAGCAACCACGGCCAAATCAGCAATTGCCTGTGCCAATTTTTCGTCATTTTCATCAAAAACATTAATTTCAGGGTGTTCTATGTTAAGCACACCAATCAATTGTGAGCCTCGCAACATTGGAACGACTAATTCAGAACGTGCATTTTCAAGGCCAGGTATATATCGCGGGTCTTGTGTAACATCGGCGATACGTTGTGGTTGCTTGTTTGCTGCTACCCATCCAACAATACCCTCGCCAATTTTTATTCGAGGTTGAAAACCTATCGCTCTTTTCCCTTTAATAGCGGCAACAATAAGTTCTGTCCTATTTGCTTCGTTAACAAGCCTTACATCATAGAGATTAAAACGCCCTAGCAGGTTTCCAATTGAATCAATGATCCTTTCCAGCACACGGCTACGACCTTGATGAGCATTCATAGAAATAGAATTGGCAATGTTGCTAATAACTTCAATTTCAGCCTCTCTATTTTTCTCTATTTGCTCATTGAGCTGAGCATTATAAATGATAACAGCTACATGTTTAGCATATAACTCAATTATCTGACGTTCGCCTTCATTAAAGGCAGTTGCTTTATTTGAATTAAGATGCATCACCCCGACAACATCACCTTCGCGTATTAAAGGTAATGCAGCAACTGTACGGATACCCCTCATTAACCATTTATTTCTCAATTGAGGTTGTCCCAAAGATGCAGTATGTGTATCGTCAATATAATAAGGTTTCTTTGAGTTTATTACATGCCAGCTAACACCATCATCTCGGGGTGGATCTGTCTCGTGTCCAGTCATTGGACTGGAAGGAACTGTAATACGTCGCCCAAAATTATTAGCCTCAACATCATACAATCGAATCGCACAATCCACTTCCTGAAAAATACTTGCAGCGTTTGATACAATGAGGTCAAGGATAGTCTGCATCCTAGGACGCTCCATCAATATTAAGTCTGTAAAGCGTTGTATTTGTTCGAGGCTTGTAGCTTTCAATATTAATTCATTGATTAATTCTTGGTTAGTTCCCGCCACAACAGCAAGTTCCGCTACTGATTCTACAAGTGTTTTGTCATGTTCTGTAAACGCCATTACATGAGGATGTTCAAGATTAAGAACCCCTATTACCTTCCCCGTTTTGACGATAGGAACAACTAGTTCAGAGCGCGTTTCTGGAAACCCTTGCAGATAACCTTGTGCATTCAAAACATTATCTAAAATAATTGATTTACCAGTCTGAGCAACCTTTCCGATAACTCCTTTTGTGAGAGGTATTTGATGTAATTTTTTTGGGATTTCATTTCCGCTAGATGCTACTAGGATCAAGGTGTTTGTATTTTCTTCCAGTAAATAAATTGATCCAGATATTGTTCCTTTAATTAAAACAATTAACCATCTTAACATTTGATGAAATATAGCTTTTAGTTCACCACCATTTTGCCCTGATATTGACTTAGTTATTTCATGAATTGCGAGAATTTGCTCTTTTTTTTGGCGGTTAACTTGACGAAATAATCGCTCCTTTTCAATCGTTAAAGCAGATTGCTCTACTAATGTCATAAACAACCTTAGCTCGTCTTCGCTGAATTGATGAGGCTGGTCACATCCTACAATGAAAATACCGATAAGATTGGTATCCATTCGAAGTGAAAAGCCAATGTTAGAATCACTATGTGAGCGAATAACATTATGTCGTTTATTAATAAAAACTTCCCAAGCAAGCCCTTCCTGTGGTGTTATGCGTTTTGGAGTTCTCGTTTGTGTATTAAGTGGCCATTGGTATTCGGCTTCAATCTCACTAGTTTCTGGATTTAAAACATAGAGTTTAGCAAAATCAGCGTTTGACAGTTCAATGGCCAGTTGGATAACTAATGGCAACGACTTAAATGTTGGTTGTGAGCTAGTTTCTCTAGCAAGTTGCCATAATGATTCTGCCTGATATTTTAGGCTCTGTTCTTGTTTAATAAATTGAGCATTTTGAATAGCAATAGCCACCATATCGGCTAGACTTTCCAGAAGTGCTATGTCCGCATCACTAAATCGCCTTTGTCCGCTCGCATCTGTAATCGCAAGAATTGCGATTACAATTCCGTCTTTTTTGATTGGAGCTTCAATGAGATTTTTTATTGCCCCAAGGCGATCCATCTTATCAAAAATAGCAGCGTGGTCCCTCCAATTGGGAAAACCATTTATGTACTGAGCAGACCCTGTCTCTATTACACGCCCAATCAAGCTTTCAGTTAACTTAATAGTTGTTCCTTGCCAGTTCTTGTTGGTGCTATAAATAAGTGTAGCTTTATTGGTTTTGTGGTTACATTCCCAAAAACCAACACCAATTCCTTTATTTGTTTCTCCTGCAAATAGCTTTGCTGCTCTTTCAATAAGAGCCACCATCAAATCGTCCAAATTAGTATGTGCAACAATGTCTAGCGATGTTTGATGTAAAGTTTCTAATGTGCGTTTTCTTTCGTGTTGCTGAAATGCAATTACAAGTTGATTTGCAAACGTTTGTACTAGCTCGGTATCATTTTGTGTGAAATGATCTACCTCTCGACTATACAGGCTAAGAGTGCCGATCTGAGATAAAGTAGAATGTTTTTTAGTTTGCTCAAATAATGGAACACAGAGCATAGAATGCCAATTTTGTTTTTTCGCTTCGGCCATATAATAAAACTTTGGTGTTTCTATATCATTGGGAATATCTTTTCGGATTACAGGCTTTCGCTTAGACAAGGCAAAAGCGTTTATTGAGGTGTTTGGATCAATTCGTAATACGGCACTGTGCTGAAATGTTTCACCAACATCACCTTTATATGCAACAATATCTAGAATTGGCGTATTATCTTGTTTTCGAAAAACTTGGCGCATAATTACATCTGCACCAGTCAAGTCACGCAAGGCACTTACTGTATAATTTGCCAATGTTTGGAAATCGGAATTAACAGCTAGTTGGCTTACTTTCTGTTGATGCCTGCTTAGCCTTGCCCGCTCGATAGCAACAGAAGCCTGAGAAGCTAGAGCCCGTAGAATTTCGATGTCGTCTTTTGAAAAGTGGTTGGGAAACAGGCTTTTTGCTACGAGAACCCCTATCGTTCGTTGTCCCTTTTTCAAGGGTACACCTATTTCCGATTTCACCGTTAGCCCAAAAAGTGGCTTATGGCATGGGGTTTGTTCATTGGCCTCAATCGCCCTTCCATGTGCTGCTACCCAACCTGTTACCCCCTCTGATTTTTGACGTATCTTTTCATGAATAATTAGATGGTCTGGAATACCTATACTGTCATATAGTTCTAATACATCTTGATTGGTATTTAAAAGAAATATCCAGCCTATATCTGTGCCTACTAAACGGAGAGATTGTTGTAAGACTTGTCTAACTATTGTTTCTTCATCTTGTGTGAAAGAAATAGCATCAGATATTTTTTGTACTGCTTGAATTCTATACATTAAATCCGTTTGTCGGATAACCTCTGCTGCCCTGTCTGCAAAAAAGCGCAATATTTGTTTTATAGATTTCCACTGAGGATTGTTGATGAACTCGGTTGGCTGAGTAGTATAACTATCAACGATACCAATTAATCGCTGCCTATAAATTAGGGGAATTGTTATAAGAGATACCCATCCCTCATCTAAAGCCAGTTGCCGATGTTGATACCAAGGAGATAAATCTGGATTGCTAATATCAGATACAATTATGGGCTTACCTTTTAAGAATTGATTTTTCCAAATTTCTTCACCAATATTTAGCTTTACCGTCTCATAGTATGATGAACTAATTGGCCCAGAATTTGCTACTAGTTCGAACATGCCATTTTTTCTATCAAGCTGCCAAGCCAAACAGACATCAACACTGAGTAAGTTTTGCAAATCTTGCACAATTTGCGAAAAAATTGTGCTTTGCTCTGTAAGCTCATGGATTGTTGTTGCTAACTCTAGGAAGTCAAGAGGTGATAGGAAATATGTGAACGCGCCCCTTTCTAATGCTTGAATACCAACTACGGGGTCTTTGTTTACGATGGATAAAATTGGCAAATTAGGATATTGATGAGAAATATCCTCCACAATTTCAATGCCGGTTTCTCCCAGTGATTGATGATGTATTATGACAGCGTCATATTTTATTGAGCCAGCAGCAAATACTGTACTTTGGACAGGCTCATCCAATACATCAACTGCAATTTTCTGTTTATCACGCAAATATGAGACTAATGTCTTGCAGTGTTCAGAAGCACTACATATAAGCAATGTCTTAGCTGACGGCATAAATACTCCTATGATGTTAGGAAGGAGATTTGATGATCTTAACTGACTCTAAGCTATCTAGAATGATACACTTTGCTTAAATCTGGGGCAAAGATGCACTGTGTAAATGAATAGTTCTACGCTCGATTTGGCCCATCAAACATCTTTCATCCTATGTGGATAATGACCTTGCTCCTTCGCTTTTATCATCTCTCGCTTCAAACGTGAAGGCAAACTGGTTTTCTGCACATCAATGTCATGGACACGCAAATGGTCTCTAGCTTTAGCATTCGATATTTTTAATCAAAGATTGGATCTAATTCTCCAGATCTTGCTGCGAGAAAAATTCCGATTCCCATTCTTGATACCTTGTCAGCTTGCTGCGGGGTAGTTCACATAGGAGGCGTTCCCCAAACATCATGCTCATAAATGGATAAGCGGCATCATGATTTCCATTTCATTGGGCAAAGTAACCTTAGAGGGCTATTGTATAGTTTCTTGGCAAAAAAGGTCGCCAAAGCACATCCATAACATTGGCATCCAAATGTAATTCTCAGCCAAAACCGTTTCGGACAAGGTGCAGTGCACAATAAAGCTGTCTAGAATGCTTAGCTCCCATCAATGGCTTATGCTGATAGGAACAATCGAGCAGCTTCGACTTTCGACAATACAAACGCTCAATCGCGGGAGCGAGTCAGTTGCAATTTTGAAATATTATGGGATTTGTTTGTTAGGTTGAAAACAAAAAGCCCATGGGATTTCCATGGACTTTTGTCGTTACTATAGGTTAGACGGGAGCGACAGGATTCGCTCACGCATGCGTATAATTTTCCTGCCAAATCATATGGCTAAGGATTTGGAGTCAAAAAGGTGTGATTAAGCTAACTGAGGATTTGCTTCTTCCTGTCGAATATTTGCAACAAGAATGAAGTTAACGTGCGGACTGAACAGTTCTTTTTCTTAAAACGAAAAATCTTGGTAAATTAACATTGTTTTGCAAACCAAAACGACGCCAAATTATTCGAGTACTGAGCTTAAGCAAGCGATTGGCGGAAACTGCACTGATTCTAAATATTTTTATTTGGCAGAAGAGATGATGTGAAAAAGAAACTTTTTGCAGGTGCTGTGATTGCTGTCGGTATTCTTATCATAATTGACCACCCACGGTATTATGAGACGCACTTTTAAGCTATTTGGAACGTTTGAAATCACGGAAAACGGCCATTTAGCGACTATCATGAAAAGTGCAGTGGGCAGTGCTTTGCTTGCCTACCTCATCATCACCCAAAAAAGCCAGCCGCGTGCAGCGATAGCCTCCTTTTGTGGGGCTGACTCCCAACGCCAACAAGCCAACGCAAATTTGCGTCGGTTGCTAAATCGCCTCCGCCCCATCGCTCCCGAACTGATCATCACCTCGTCGACTTTGGCCTTTGAAGCCAGTAGCGAAATGAGCGTTGATTTCTACCAGTTGCGCCAAGCGCTCAACAGTCAGCAGCCAGAACATAGGGATCTGGGTCTGCGCCTCTACAGTGATGATCTGCTCGCCACTTT
>JANQSK010000082.1 GCA_028284105.1 Anaerolineae bacterium | reverse complement strand
AATAGAGCCTGTCCACAAGCTGCTGACACCGCTACAGGGTAGATCGATGTGAGATACGCCATTTTCAAAAATTAAAATGGTGTCGATGCCAATTGACGCCACACCTGCAGCTAACAATCCTTTTTGAACAATTTGTGCTGTCAAAATGCGCATTGGGTAACCAATGAACGTTTGCATGTGTGCTCCAAAAGGGAGTGTGGCAATGAAGAGTAGCGCAACAGGGAAACCACTGCGCCATGTTTTGGACTCTAGCCAAAGCCCAATCAGCCCATAGGTTCCAATGCCAAACAAGGTGGCAGAAATTGTATTGATGTCAAAGAAGCGTTCAATAATTAAAAAACCGAGGGAGGAGCCAATCACCAGGGAGAGTGGAAGTGGGCGAAATTGAGGAGGTGCGTCAATGGAAACGGCCGTTTCTCGATTCATCCATCTTTGTCCCGTCAATATTAAAAGTCCAACGAGGATCAGTTGATTGGTTCTGAAATCTTCTTGGGTAAAGATAATTTGGAAGTAATCGAGCAGGGGGCTGTAGAGCCACACCCATGCAAGAATGAGGGCAATGTTCAATACAATTTGGTTTTTATTGAGCGGCTGGTCTGTTCGCCATGCAAATTGGAAGTGGGTCATGTGTCCTCCTAACGATTTGCATTATAGTGATAGAAATTGGGGAATGGAAACGGCCGTTACCGTTTCGTGGGGCACTCATTGTTTAAAAATGGGACACGCAAGTGGGGAGTTTTTAGCAAGCAGTGAGTGTTGACGATACCTCACTGCTTGCATTGTCGAAAAAAATTAATTATTGGTTGCTTCTTGTGCCTCTGCGGGTTTAACTGCCCCATTTTGTGATTTTTTGCGACTCGCTTGATGTTCAACGGCAGCCTTCATGAAACCATCAAACAGAGGATGTGGTCGATTAGGCCGACTCTTGAATTCAGGGTGGAATTGGCTACCGACCATAAATGGATGGTCTTTAACTTCAGCGATTTCCACTAAACGGCCGTCTGGAGATAACCCACTAAAGTTTAAGCCAGCTTCTTCCATACTTTCTCGGTAACTGTTGTTGAACTCCCAACGATGACGATGCCGTTCTGATATACTTTCTTCTTGATAAGCTGCTGCTGCTTTGGTTCCTTCTTTTAAATTACAAGGATAAGCTCCCAAACGCATTGTGCCACCTAGGTTGGCCAAATCGTGTTGGTCTGCCATTAAGCTGATGATTGGGTGTTCAGATTGGCTATCGAACTCCGTGCTGTTTGCATCTTCATGACCCAATACGGAGCGGGCAAATTCAATACACATCACCTGCATGCCAAGGCATAGTCCTAAATAGGGCACCTTGTTTTCTCTCGCCCATAGGGCGGCTCGAATTTTGCCTTCAATACCCCGTTCACCAAATCCACCCGGAACAATAATGCCGTCTAAGCCTTTAAACTTGTCCCAACCTTTACCTTTTTCTAAATTACCTGAATGGATCCATTCAATGTCAACAACACGGTTATTCACATTTCCAGCATGATAGGCAGCTTCCTTAACGCTCATATACGCATCATGAAGCTCAACATACTTCCCAACAATACCAATCTTAATCTTTGGCTTTTTACGTTTCATACCAACGATCATTTTGCGCCATTCAGATAGATCTGGTTCATTCGTGTTTTTCAATTTCAAACGTTCAACAACATATGAATCTAGACCTGTTTCGGCCAACGAAAGGGGCACCTCATAAAGCGTGCTGCTTGTCTTGGCAGGAATAACGGCTCGTTTTTTTACATCGCAAAATAATGCGATCTTTTTAATGTGTTCTTTGGGAATATCATGGTCAGCACGAGCAATAATCACATCAGGATGGATACCAATACTGCGTAATTCACGGACGCTGTGTTGGGTTGGCTTTGTTTTAAGCTCTTGGCTTGCCCCAATATACGGCAGGAAGGTGACATGCACATAAAGTGTGTTTTTCCGTCCAACATCAGACCTTACCTGTCGCAACGCCTCCATAAAAGGCAGACTTTCAATATCACCAACTGTACCTCCGACCTCAACTAAAACGATGTCTGCTTTGCTTGTTTCAGCCACATTATAGATACAACGTTTGATTTCATTGGTGATATGCGGAATGACTTGAATCGTACCCCCTAAATAATCACCACGACGTTCGCGAGCAATCACCTCAGCATAAACGCGACCTGTTGTGACATTCGACAGTTGACTTGCATTAATGTCGATGAATCGTTCATAGTGCCCTAAATCAAGGTCTGTTTCTGCGCCATCTTCAGTTACAAAAACCTCACCATGTTGATAAGGCGACATGGTACCCGGATCTACATTGATATAGGGGTCTAGTTTTTGAACAGCAACCGTTAAGCCACGTGCTTTTAACAATCGCCCCAAAGCTGCTGCCGTTACCCCTTTTCCTACAGAACTGACAACACCACCAGTAAAAAATATGTATTTTGTCATCTTGCCTTCCCTAAAACGAGAAATTGAGAGGTCATCTAACAAACTCTCAATTCCATTCTCCCTAATTAGATTTTCAGATTTCAGTTACTGCGAAAGATTGGATACATTCATTTTGGGTACCCAAAAAAAAGGTGGGGCATGTCTTTTGGGTGACATGCCCCACCTGAATTTACTTCATTTAGAACAGTAATTTAACTTTGAGCTTATGCTTCATCTTTTACAATAAGCGTTCCAAATCTTCTGCTGCGCGTCCCATATCTAAAAAGATGAGACCCAGCTTTGCTTGTGCTCGAGCAAGTACAGTTAATACTGCATCATCCCCAATCGCTTTTAAAACAATAATACCTTCAGTTCCACGAATGTGAACTTGTTCCAAAATACCACGAGCCAGCTCACTAGCGATTCTATCGCCTAGAGAAAGCATGGCCGCTGACATCGCTGAGATGCGGTCTTCGTCGACGCCTGCAGGCAATGATGACGCCATAATCAAACCGTCAACGCTAACGACTGCCGACGCCTCAATGTCTGGTGTTCCAGCCTGTAAATCCTTTAGGCGATCAACCATCATCTCTGTACGTGATCTCATTCGGACTCTCCTTACACCGTGCTAGCTTGGGGATTTTCTAATATTATGTAAGCACGGAACGTGTGGATAATACCATAACGACAATGGGCTGTCAAACCTCTTGAGGGGGTGAAAAAGTGCTATTTTCTTCACAAATTTTCTCTTGAAAAAGTAGGATTTTAGTGGATATTCTATACCCTGAATTCAGGTTGAAAATGTCAAAAAGTAAGGGGGTTTTACGGGGATATTGGTAGCTCTTTAGTCACTTCCACTATAGGCTCGAAGGGGAACATGAATGCCTTGGGATGAGAGTGATTTGACATCCCTGCTGATTGTTCGTGAGCCACAGTTAAAAATTCGCATGGCAAAGTCATCAATGGAAAGTAAGGCACCTTGGCTGGCAGCTTCATTTGCCATTCGAATGATTTGGCGTTGTCTTAATTTTGGAACACCATTTTTGCCGTGTGTTTGTCGGTAGGGGATGTCGTCTTCCGAGAAAAGTGTGAGCGTAATGTTGATTAATTCGCAATATTTCCGCGGCTTGTATGGGGATTCTGATGCAGCAACTGCTTGGAAAATCATTTGTCCTGGCAGTTGAAAAAGATTAGGGACATGATTTTGGCGAATAAGTGGCAGGGTGTTTTGAATGAGGGCTTGAGCCTCTTCGTTAGAGAGATTTAGCTCATTCCTTAAAAAACCTAAGTATCGCTCTTCAAATTTAGCTTGCGGGTTTGATATCGTTACCAAAATTATATCAATCTGCCTTTTTATTATTTCAAACAGGGGGTTCTTCTACTCAAATTTTAGAACCGCCTATTCATTGATACGAATATCTAAGCGATTTGTATGTATCCGATTTGAAATTGATTGGTTGAGATGTTCTTTGTTTAGAATTGACTCACTTTTCTAAACTTTTAGCGATTTGGGAATTGAAATGCCTTCCTTACTATTTTGAGAGGTTATAAATGCGAATACGTTTGTCTGCGGCCCCTAAAGCTAACCATTTTCCATTTGGAGAATATGCAATGCTTGATAAAGATTTTGGTTTTGTGGTAATGACTTCGCGTTCAGACCATCGAGGCAAAGCCCAAACTTGAAATTCCCCTTCTCTTACGAGTATGACATTGGTTTCATTGTGATTGAATCTAACTAATTTGGTGCCTAATGGTGTTAGAATGCTGCGTGTTTCTCGCCAAGTGACCGAATCCCACAATTTGATGGAGTGTTCGAAACCAAGAGACAGGAGATAACGGCCGTTTTCAATAAATTGAAGAGAGCCAACCGCAATGTGGTGACCTGAAAGGGTGTGTACAAGCGATCCAGATGGGTAATCATAAACGTAAATTTGCCCCCCAGTTCCCGACACCGCCATCAGATGCCCTTTAGGATGAAAGGCAATCGATCCTAAATTTTTCTGTTGGGCTTTATTTCCAATAAGAGGAACACCGTTGAGGTCCCAAACCATGTAGCGGCCACTGTAAGAAACTTGAGCAACGGCTTGATCCCCTGGAACAAAAGCCACATTCGACACAACCTGTTTTCTGTCTTGAAAGGATTGCAAGATTTTGCCTGTTGAAAGTTCCCAAAGAATGAGTTGATTATCAGAGGAGCCAGATAGCAAATGCTGATCATTTTCTGAAAGCGAGATGCTGTTAACGCTTTTTGTATGTGCTGAAAACTGAGCCTTTTTCTTCCACTCTGTTACATTCCATAGATTGATTTGGCTATCCATTCCTGCTGAAATAAGAGTTTGGCTATCTTTTGTAAATTTCAAATCTAAAACGTAGCTATCGTGGGCTAAAAACTCTTGTTCTAATTCCATAGTTTATGCGCCTTGGGCCAAGAAATACCCTGTGTATTGTTTGTTATGGGTGACTTCTTCGATTGCAAAATCTGGAAGTGGCAAATTGTTTAGTTCTTCTAATGAGGGTTTTTCAACTTCGCATAAAATAAGGTTATGCTTGTCAAACACGTCTATAGAATATCTAACATCTTTTTGATAATAGGTGTATCTGACTTTTGTCAGGTTAACGGCTGGAATATGAACAAATAGCTCATATTCTTGTGAGGTTAGGTAGATATTTGTAATAATGCGTGCAAGTGGAGAACGATCTGCTGGCTCGATTTTTTTACAAAACTTATATTGAAATGTGCCAGAAACGGCCGTTTCCATTTTGCGTAAGCGCAGATGTGAGCCGTTGATATAGTGATCAATAATTTGGCGACCTTTTTGTGTGGTATCTATATCTGAAGGTAGCTTTGAAAGTAAGAAACGACGCTCATATTCGATTTGAGCATATTTCATAGGATAATTTTCTAGCATAGGAGCATCTCAAAGCATGACAACATCATGGATGTGGCAAACCGATCAAGGTGTTAATGGATTAAGAATAGATATCGAGAATCAACTATTGCGGTGGTATGATGTGATCGGTTGTGGATGTGGAATGGATGATCTCGCAATTGAACAATCAGTTTCATCTTTTCGCCAGGAAGGGCCGCCTGCAAATCTCTCTAACCCACCTGAAGACGTGCTTGATGAAATCAATACGACATTAAACGTAATAGTTTGATGTTAGTATGATTTTTGTTTTTCGCAATAAACTTCTCAAAATTTGATAGTTTATTTGGTGTTTTGATCAAATCAATATTGATTATTGAGCAATGAGTGTATTTACAAAATAATCTTTGATTTGCTCTTCCATATAAATTCGGTCAGCTAAGCCACGAGGTGAGTGCCGTTCATCGGGGAAAAGTCTTAAATCATAGGGCTTGCGAGCTTTGATTAAGGCATTGATGAGTCGAGCTGTGTGTCTAAAATGAACATTTTCATCAATGAGTCCGTGAATAATCATTAAATTGCCGTTTATTTTGTCGATGTGGTGCATCACACTACTCTTCTCATAGCCTTCAGCGTTTTGTTGGGGAAGTCCCATATACCGTTCGGTGTAGCAGGTATCGTAGCCATCCCAATGGGTAACAGGTGCTCCAGAAACGGCCGTTTTAAAGACATCTCCTGCCTGAGCCAAACACATCAAAGCCATATATCCCCCATAGCTCCATCCATAAACCCCTACCTGATTTAGATCGGTTAGCCCTTGCTCAACGAGCCAATGAACCCCATCAACCTGATCACTCACTTCATGATTACCCATGTCATGTTTGATATGTCCTTCAAAAGCCAATCCTCTCCGAGCAGAACCGCGATTGTCACATTTGAAAACGAGAAATCCGTGTTGGCTGAGAAATTGGGCTCTTAAATCGGCCGTTAGCGTCCATTGATTTGTGACCCGTTGCGCGTGTGGGCCTCCATAGACAGACACAATTGTCGGGAATGGCCCCTTTCCAAAGCTTGACGGCGGGTGATAGATAGTGCCAAACAATGTTTCACCTGTCCGATTTTTAAACGAGACAATTTGCGGTGTTTGTAACTGATATTCTTCGATTTTTTCGTCGTTAGCAAAAAACAATTGCTTAGAGGAGTCGGTATCATTGAGTGCCCTGAGGCTCAAAGAGTAAGGGGCTTCGATATCCGATGTAATATCAATAAAAACCTGTTTTGCTAGATTGAGGTGCACCTGGTGCATACCGGGGCTTGTTGTAATTTTACTGATCGTTTGGTCATAAAAAGAGGTTCGATAAAGATGTTTTTCAGTAGGACTCTCTTTTGTTGCCGTGAAATAGATTTGCTTTTTTTGATGATCAATCGCTGAGAGACCATCAATCATCCAGTCGCCTTGGGTTAACTGCCGTATTTCCTTGCCGCTCCAATCATACAAATAAAGGTGACGGTATCCCGTTTTCTCTGAAGCCCAAACAAAACCACCATCTGGTAATTCTTCATGAGGTTTAATGACTCTGAATTGATTGTTTAAGTTAATCCAAACGTCGGAATTTTCTTGTAATAACTCGGTTGCTTCACCTGTTTTGGGATCGAATGAGAGCAGTCGAAGTTGAGTTTGTTCCCGGTTGAGAATTTGTGCAAGCAAACGGCCGTTTCCAGCCCAATGAACCCGCGCTAGATAAATATCTTCATCCTCTCCCAAATCCATCCAAACAGGTGTCTTTTCTTCAATATCAAGTACAGCTAGGCGGACTTTCGCATTGGGCATACCTGCAAATGGATATCGATGATCTTCTTGGGCACCATCCCCAACTTGGTCTTTGCCTTGGTGCATGATGCGATAGACTGGGATATGCTGTTCATCGACTTCAGTAAAAGCTATTTGCTGGCTGTTGGGTGCCCACCAGTAACCTTGAGTGCGGCCCATCTCTTCTTGGGCAATATATTCAGCCAGTCCATGCATCTTGCCTGTGCTTTGAGCCCCATCTGTTAGCTGTTGAGATGCGCCACCCTCAGTTGGAATAAGATGAATTTCATCGTTTTGAACATAAGAGACACATTTTCCGTTGGGAGAAAAACGGCCGTTTTGGATAGCCCCATTTTCAGATGAAATGAGTTGTCGAAGTGGCTTTCCTGGTGCATCTAAGATAAACAAACCTGTTGGTAGAGGAATCAAAATCTGCCCGAGTGTGCTCCAAGCATATTGCGTAATGCCTAAAGCACGTTGACGCAGTCGTTCTCGTCGCAACTTTTCTTCTAGTGAGATATTGTCTTCTGTTGAACCAACTTGAGCCGCATCAGCAAGAAGCTTGATTTCGCCGCTTTCTAAATGAAGCCGATAAAGTTGTTTAGTTAAACTGTTATCGTTACTGTCCAAGTAAGTGAGCCATTCATTGTCTGGGCTAAATCGAACAGCGCTTGGCAGAACTGTTCCTGGAATTGGGTAACGAGCAACGGCTTCTACAGGGATAGTTGGATTCATTGAGTTCTCCTTGGTTTTCTCAACTTTGTTCAAAAAATGGGCAGCCCATTTCTGCGATTGTCTCTTCTATGTACAAAAGGTCTGCTTCTGACAAATATTCTTTATAGCCACCAATGACTCCCCTTCGTACTTTAAAACTTTCGGGATCAAAATTATTGGCAGGTAAAAGCTTTTCTGTTTCAAAGATGCCAGCCTGTTCCATTTGTTTCATATTGTCAAAACTGGCAAAAGAAACGGCCGTTTTCAATATCGCATCCTCAATCTCAGGGAAATCTAAAAATTGAAGAACAGTTTTTAACCGACCTACAGGATTTTCGTGAAGGTCTTCATACGTTAAATGCAAAAACTTGTTTGGTATGGTTTGATGAATGTGCCAACTATTATAGAAGGTAATAATTTTTTTGACCCCAAACCGCTCATCACGAATAAAGTCAGATAGATGCCGATTGTACTGTTTTGTTCGCCGTGTGGCTTGAAAATAGCTAGAAACCAACACGTCTCGAATATCTCTTGTCAAAAATAGAATTGAATGATTTTTATAAACTGATTTATCAGTCGGATAATATGGGTAAGGGAAGCTGCTTAATATCGAAGAAAAGTCGTGGCTAAAATGGGTTAAGGGTAAGCTCGTTTGCTTTGTTAATTCATAGGTGTTTAACGCCATTTTGTCAGGAACAGCAAACTGTTCGCACAGCGCTTTTCCGATAAGGAGCCTTAACCAAGTTCGCCCTGATTTGGGATATGAAATGATGTAGTTTTGTGTGTTAGGCAAAAAAAGGCGGCGCTTTGCTACCTGTTTGCGTAATTGATAATACCAAAAGCGCATATCTCATAATCATGGCACATTTTATTGAAAAATAAAACAATAAAAATGCCGGCTTTCAAGCGAAAGCCGGCTAAACGAGGGGTGTGTGTGATGGAGGTTAGTCCATTCTAATTAAAGACGCGAAGATGCGTCTGAAATTACGAAAGAGGAAAGGTGGCTGCCCATCCCAGAAGTCGCTGTCGCGGGCGGGGTTTCTGAAACGGCCGTATTTTTGGGGAAATAACGGCCGTTTCAGCTAGTAACGAATTTAATCGCTACCTATCCCTTGCGCCACGACACTTGAAAAGGCGACTAATCATTTGGTGTACCAATTTGTAGGCATTCTTGGTACGACCTAAACGAGATTGCAAGCACATTCATCATAGCTTGTCACCTCCTCAAAAAAGTGACGTAAAACCAACAGCCTCATAACATTTAACTGTTAGAGATGATCCCTTACAGGAGTATCCGAAGTTGTCAAAAGTAAACAACGCCATAGAATCAGATAGGTCAATCTAGCTATTAATTTAAAATGACTAATCAATAATTGAACCCACGACCGAAGGAGAATGACATGTTAATTGTTGCTGGCAAAATCCCAGTAAATCCAGACAAAATCGAAGAAGCTAAAGCAGTAGCCACCGTGATGGCCAAAGCGACCCAACAAGAAGAAGGGTGCATCGAATATCATTTTTATAGTAATGTTGAAGATCCTGGCACCTTTTTAGTTTTTGAAAAATGGGAAAGCGAAGAAGCGCTTAAAGCACATTTTGAAACTCCCCATATGGCTGAATTTAGAAGTAAACTACCGGGCTTAGTTGCCGGTCCTGGTGATGTATGGAGATACGAAGTTTCAAAAAGTTGGAAACTGTAAAAATGGAAAGAGCCACTAAATTATTTTAGTGGCTCTTTTAGAATCAATCTAAAAATTATTTGTCAAAGATGAGATGATTTGGATTAAATTCCTAAATCATCTGCCGCCCAACCCATGTCCATACTCATTAAGGTTTCACGTGACGGAACACCAGTAGCAACATCCCAACCCGCTTGCTCATAATACATGTTAAGCTCATTTTGAAATTCTTCATCTTCGATAGCGATGCCATCAGAGGCACCACCTTCCAACGCTTTTTTGAATAGCTTCTTGGGAAGTGTGTCTTGATCTCGACTTAAACCTTCACGGGCATTGAGAGCGCGCATTAAGTTCAAACGTCGGCGACCCACCTCTTGAATTTCATCGACGGTCACATCCCAACCAGTCGCAGCACTGACTAAGTCAGCCATATCTTGAGGGCCATACATTTGCCAGCCAGGACCATAGACAAACTGACAAACGCTCACGGTATCAGCCGCACTATAGGTATATTGAGTTTTTAAAGCGAACTCAATTTTCTCAGGATTCATTGCTTTGGACGGTTGGGGTTTATTTAAGCCAATTTGATTTAAGAATTTGTGGTAAACACTATCATAATAAGGCTTTGTGTACATCGGATCGTGTTCTGATGATTGATGATCCGCACCAAACGGGTTGGTTGCATAAATGACGCCTAAGCTACGCTTGACCTGAGGCATATGTGCTGGGAGCTCTTGCCCCTTGATGGTCAAAAGATATTCATGGCCTTTACCAAGTCGATCAGCTGCTTTTGCTGACCCATCAGCCAGTACATCACCGAACCCTTCACGATTTAACGTTTGCTTAAGCATTTCAATCATCGCTTCAGCATTGCCATAATTGAGCTCAATTCCACCTGTATCCTCTGTTGTGATGACCCCATTTTCAAAACATTCCATTGCCCATGAAATAGTGGCGCCGCATGAAATAGTATCTACGCCATAGGCATTACAAAGCTGATTGGCGTAAGTCACTGCATGCAAATCGGAGATGCCGCAGTAAGAACCGAATGTTGCGATCGTTTCATACTCCGGGCCACCATATTCATGCATCAATTTGTTGCCATTCCATTCAGAATCAACAACACGCTTACAGCGAACAATACAGGCATAGCACGTGTCACGCCCTTTTTTGTCTTGCTTTCCTGATTCTGCATCACGCAAGATTTCATCATAAAGGCGTTCACCGCTAATCATTTCAGCTTCAGCCATGACACCTGCATCCCAGTTTCGGGTTGGCAAGCCACCGTCAGCATGTTGGGGCATGACAACACCTGGCGTGCCATAACGGCCGAATTCTTCCATGTCACTTCCTGGGAATTCTTTTGCGCCTCTCTTTGAGAGCGCCGCAATACCCGCTTTGTTAGCTGGGTTCAATTTGAGATTTCCTCTGACAACGATGGCTTTGAGTTTTTTGCTACCCATAACGGCGCCAACACCGGTTCGGCCCCAAGCACGATTGCTCATGTTGATAATGGCAGCAAAATTGGCCATTTTTTCTCCAGCGGGGCCAATTTGGGCAATTTCAATCTTTTTATCTTTCAATTCATCTTGAAGAATGGTGTCTACTTCAAACGTTTGCTTGCCCCACAGGTGAGAAGCATCTTTTAACTCAGGTTTGCCATCTTTGATATATAGGTAGACTGGTGAATCAGAAGCCCCTTTTACAACAATGCCATCGAATCCAGCATACTTGAGCTCTTTGGGCCAAAATCCCCCTGCTTGACTATCAGCGACCCCACCTGAACTTGGCGACTTACAGGTGACGGTACATCGGCTTTGACCACTAACGGGAAGCCCCGTTGCCGCACTACAAGCAAATACTAGAGTGTTTTCTGGGGCCAGAGGATCGGTGCCAGCGGGTGTGTTTTTCCAGAGATAGTAAAGACCCATCAAGCTTCCACCCATGTAGTAGCGGTAGAAATCTTTGGTAGGTTCTTCGATATCCAATGATTTGCTAGTCAAATCAACGTGTAAAATTTTGCCTGTGAATCCGTGCATTATTTCCTCCTAATTCGATGACTCTTTTGCTTGTTGTAACTCTAATTTCTTTAATCGATACAAAGTTTCTTGAGTGAGTTGACGGTGTTTATTAGATACATCTGCTTGAACACCAAACAAGAAGATGAGAACACCTACCAGAAGTAAGCCTGTCCCAATTGTGATTGATTGGATCAACCCAGAGTAACCGTCTTGTGATACATAAAAGTATAAAAATCGTAGCCACGTGACTAAACCAGACAAGATAAATGGGGCAGCTAAGTAGCTAAACGTTCTTAAGGGTTCATAAAATGCATACAAGCGAATAATTGTGCTGGCCTGGGCTTTAATGAAGTGCCACATGCTCGTTTGAAGACGGGATGGGCGAGTTGGGCCATTTGTATGAACGGGGATGTTTAGAATGGTGAGCCCCATTTTCCCAGCTTGAATAATGGTGTCTAACGTGTAACTAAAATTTGTGAGGATATTTAGCCGTAATGCAGCATCGCGAGAATAAGCGCGAAAGCCGCTCACGGCATCAGGCACATCGGTGTTGCTAACGGTTCGGACGGTCCAACTGCCTAACCGCTGTAGAAATTTTTTGGTCGGAGAAAAATGATCAATCGAATCGATTTGTCGATTGGCAATGACGATATCAGCTTTTTGTTCAATGACGGGAGCCACTAGATCTGGAATGTATTCACCGGGGTATTGATGATCGGCATCCGTGTTTACGATAATATCTGCACCTAGGCGAAGAGCAGATTCAAGACCCGTTTGAAACGCTTTTGCAAGACCTAAATTCCGTGGGTGTCTCACAATATGATGAACGCCTAATTGCTGAGCGACATGACTGGTTTCATCTTCACTACCATCGTCAATGACAAGCAATTCAATGACATCAACCCCATAAATGTGCGTGGGTAAATCTGCCACCGTTTCTGGTAATGTTTCTGCTTCGTTATAACAAGGAATTTGAATGATCAGCTTCACAGTGAGGATTTTAACCCAGCTCTTTTAAAATATCATCCACTTCCACGATATGAAGACCTTGCCAGAGGTGCTTTTCTAGATTGATTTTTAGATTGGGGCCAATCTCAACCCCTTCTTCTTGCAAAATGAGGGCTTGGCGGTTCGCGGTTGTTTCGCGATGATTGATGCTTATCCGGCCTTGGCTATTCACAACACGAAACCAAGGGACAGTTTGGGAGGTGTATGGACTATTTGAATCTGGGTTTCGGAGTGCGCTAAGGGCATACCCGACTGCTCTGGCCGCATTTGGATGCCCGATCATTTCGGCAATACGGCCGTAACTGGTCACCTTGCCTTTCGGGATCTGCTGCACAACTTTATACACCTTGATGTAAAAATTATTCATCCCCCAATCATAAATCAATATATGATATGAGAGAAGAGCAATATGCGATTATGGACAAGGTGTCATGTTAACAGCCTCCGGGAAGGTGATCGCATGGATTAACATAGTTGAACGTGTCAAACATGATCTCAAGATGAAGGTGGGGCATGGTAGAGCGGCCTGTATTGCCAGAAGAGGCAATCGTTTCCCCTTGAGCAATCTGTTGACCATTCGAAACAAGCAATGTGCTATTGTGTGCGTATAGCGAACGTTGGCCATTCCCATGATTGATGACAACCATATTGCCATACCCATGATTATTCCAACCCGCATATTCAATGGTGCCTGACGCTATGGCAAGCACTGGAGATCCGGTGGGGAGCACAATATCAATGGCTTGATGATACCCATGATACCCTTGAACAATTGCACGACTATTAACGGGCCAGATAAACCCACTTGATGACGGAGGGAGTTGGGTGGGTGGAGGAGGTACATAATCGGGGGCTGGTATTTTTAGAACCTGGCCTGGGTAAATGACAGCCCAGTTCGTGATATTGTTAAAAAAGGCGAGTGCTTCCACAGAGATACCAAAACGACGAGCAATACTGTTCAGTGAATCTCCGGCTTTGACCAGATAGGTGGTTCCATCGTTTGACGGTGGTTCTGGGGCGGGTGGCTGAGGAGCGGGCGGTTGCGGTGCGGGTGGCTGTGGTGCTGGTGGTTGTGGTGAGGGTGGGTTGCTATTTCCAGGGATTTTAAGAACCGTGCCTGGGAAGATCAGTGCCGGGTTGCTAATTTGGTTTGCTTGAATTAGGGCATTTACCGTGATGTTGAACCGACGGGCGATGCTGTATAGTGAATCCCCTGAACGAACTGTGTATGAACTTCCGCTTTCCGGTTCAGGGGCTGGTACTGATTCAATAGGTGGTTGTGGTGACGGTGCTGCTGTTGTTCCCGGAATTCTTAAAATCAGTCCCGTATGGATTAAATTAGGGTTTCCAAGCTGGTTCACACTGATGAGTGATTGAACCGTCACGCCAAATTTTCGAGAAATTTTATAAATTGTGTCCCCAGGAGCAACGATATAGGTTGAGAATTCAGTAAGCGTGACTGGCGGTGCTGCTGGTGCCGTTGGTGCTGGTCCAGATTCAATGACAGGAGCTGGTAACTCACTTTGAGGAACCGCGAATATTTCATACTCGCTAGGAAAATCTTCATGTTCCGGTAAAACGATATTTGCCCAATCAATGTTGACCTGTGGCTCTGGTAAAGGGGTTGGTGTATGGCGAGGGGGTGGCTCATTTTCATCAGATTGAGCAGACAAAAAGACTGACGAAGTCAATAAAAACAGGATTAATACAACTATCGTTAACCAGGCAGCACGTTTCATAAGATTCCTAAAACTTTACAAAGATTATTTTCGGTTTAAGCGTAACGGCCGTTATTTCAATAAGGGGTAAATGAGAAGTAAATATTCACTTGTAATAGGACCTATGGCCTAAAAAGTGTGATTTTGTTTACAGCACCCGTCATTTTTTGCCATTAGAGTGTTGACCAACTATGCGATGTTGTGATGTTCCAGCATAGTGGGGAAGCCAATACAAAAATATTTTGGTGCGAAATTTTCGTTATGTTCACGACGAAACCCCACATCAGGTGCTATAACTCACGATCAGAATAAGCGAGTATTGAATATTGCTCTAAATGGTAAGATGCAATGAGATGTTGAGGAAGCATACTATTGACAGTTACCGAAACATTGGAGCCTATGAAAGTTGTAGCTTTAACAGGTGTATTTTTATAAGACTATAACTTCATGACAGGAGCAGAAATTATGAGTTGGTCCGTATTAGTCGTTGATGATGAACCAATGACTCAAAACCTAATGAAGATGATGCTCGAGCCTGTTGGGTTCGATGTCACAGCCGCTATGGATGGCGTTGAGGCACTTGAATGTGTCAAGAAAAGTCTTCCAGATGTTATGATTTTAGATGTCATGATGCCAAAAATGGACGGACTTGAAGTTTGCCGGATTTTGCGCCAACAACCGGAAACATCGAATTTGCCAATCATGATGTTCAGCGGCAAAACTAATTTTACGGCCGAACAAGAAGGGCTTGAAGCTGGAGCTGATTGCTATCGTTTTAAACCCATTGGACGCGCTGATTTAATTGAAACATTAAAAAGCTTAATTAATCAAAATCAAGCAGTTGTCAATTAAGAAATAATTCCGCTAATAAGAAATAAAATAAAAAGCCTTTGGTTCAATCCAAAGGCTTTTTTTATTTACAGGTTCGTCAAATTGAAAATTTTATAATGTTTGATTAATAGCCTAACTTTATTTTGATAGTTGGGGCATGCCGACGAGAGACAGGTATGATAGTTTCGGCCGTGTCATTTAGTCGGAGCTGATATCCTCCTGAAAACCACGGAATAAGCTCAGCGACTGCATTTAAATTGACTAAAAAGCCTTTGTGTGACCGGCAAAATTGATGAGACGCTAACCGTTCTTCGAGATTTTTTAATGTGTATCGCGTTTGCCTTGTACTCCCATCTCGCGTGGTTGCATAAACTCTTTTATCCCGTGCTTCAATGAATAGAATGTCTTCGAAAGGGATGAGCTGGCGATTCCCATTTTCGCTTTCTACCCAAAGCTTATCAATCGTTATTGTTTGTGGTGAGTCAGCTAGAAATTGTTGAATAAGGGTTTTTTGGTGTGCAAGCGTCTTTATTTCTCCCAAACGTTGACGCACTTTTTCAACTGTCTTAGTCAAACGGCGTTTAGAAAATGGCTTAACGACGTAATCAATCGCTGCCAGTTCAAAAGCTTTTAATGCGTGTTCATCATAGGCAGTCGCAAAAACAATCAACGGCGGATCGGGAAGTTCACTGATTGTTGCTGCAGTGGTTAACCCGTTAATCTTGGGCATATTGATATCTAAAAAGACAACGTCAGGTTGGAGCTTTGAAAGAATGTTTAAGCACTCCTCACCATTGCTAGCTTCGTAATAGGTGGCTTCGGGGATAAGCTGTTCAAGAACAAAGCGAAGTTCTTGTCTAGTGGGAAACTCATCATCAACAAGTAAAAAAATCATACAGGTATTTTTAGGGTAATGGTTGTGCCCTTTCCAGGAGAACTTTGAATCATTGGCACGTACTGTGCCCCATAAATAGCTTCCATTCTTTGGAGTATGTTTGTTAATCCAATGCCATGCCCTGTTACCTCTGGAGCATGAGGTTTAAATCCGCAGCCATCATCTTTGATTGATATTTGCGCATAGCCAACTTCTTGTCTGGCTGAAATAGTAAGCGTTCCACCTTGAGCATTAGGTGCAATGCCATGAACAATTGCGTTTTCAACAAGCGGTTGAATCGAAAGGGTAGGTATTGGGAGTTCTCGGTTAATCATGCTGTCAATTTGCCAATTGATGCTCAACCTTTCTCCAAGCCGTGCTTTTTCTATCGCTAAATAAGCTTTCACGGTATCAAGCTCTTCATCCAAAGTAATGGTGGCATCAGATCGAAGAACACTGTGGAAGACATCGGATAGGTTATCGAGAAGATCGTAAGCGGTTTCAGGCTTTGTGCGGGCATGGTAGCGAATAGTACTTAGGGCATTAAATAGAAAATGGGGGTTAATTTGCGCTCGAAGAGCTTTAAGCTCTGCTTGTGTTTGGGCGGTTTGAGCTATCGTTAATCGTCGTTCTGTTTCCCGACCATGTACCTGTTGAATGAGAAGACCAAATAATAACAGTGCCAATCCGATTAGAAGCGCGCCGGGCAGCCCTTCTATAAGAACATCTACGTCACCATATGCTAACAAGAAAAACCATGCCGATATCCATTCAATTAAAAAGCCAAGTAAGAATAGGCGATTTGGAATGAGTAAATCTTGTGGAGAAATTTTGCTCCACACACCAATTAAAACGCTGCTCACAATCATCACTAATACAGAAAGATCGCTAAAAGCAAGGTTGATGACAATCAAAATATGATCGAGAGATTCAATGCCTTGGTCAAGAATAAAATGATTGATGATAAAAA
This sequence comes from Anaerolineae bacterium, assembly GCA_028284105.1. Taxonomy (GTDB): domain Bacteria; phylum Chloroflexota; class Anaerolineae; order Promineifilales; family Promineifilaceae; genus QQUD01. The sequence goes on along the minus strand of JANQSK010000082.1, from coordinate 2,981 downwards.
AGATGGTGGCTGTGAGGCTAAACAGTAAGCCAATGTGCCATCCCCCAAGAATGGCAGCTACAAGAACAATTAAAAGCCCGTTTGTGAGACCTAAATCGATATCTTCATTTAGCCAAACCGTAGCCAGTAAATTGATGATCAGAATGAGTAATAGTGTTCCAAACAAGCGAGATCGGTCTTTTTTAGAGGGTTGTTTGGAAATAATGACATTTTGAAAAAAGGGGGTCAAACTAAGGATCAAAAGCCCAGTTAGCGGCACGAATAGTTGCTGCATTGCAACGCCAAGCAGATCTGAGTCAAAGACAAAATCATCAATTTCAAGAGGATTAAAAAATTCTTCGCTGTCATTGAATCGAAGGATGAGAGATACCCCTGTAAGAATGAATAGGGAAATTGCTGTGGCAGATAACAAACGGCCGTATTTCATCCGAAATGTCTTTAAAGCAGTCATCATCCATATAGTAACATACCGCCCCGCAAATTAATGACCGCTTATCTCCTAAAATCAACCGCTTATTCACCACATATCCAAATTTCATTCAAAATCGTTCACCATTTTTCTAAGATGACCTCATTCATGGGCGATTGATGAGCACCTCACTTAGAAAAAATGTCATCAGGTCGCACCGTAAAAATTCAAAAATATTTATAAACAAGGAATTATTCTAATGAAAGCAAAAACGATTTATTTTTCGTTGCTAGGTGTTTTGTTGCTTGGATTTGCAACATTAACCTTTGCAAGAGAAGGGCTGCTCCCTGACTCATTTTATCAAGAGGAGCTTGAGGAAGATTGTTGGGAAGATGATGAATCCGGTGAACTTGTTTGCTGGGATGATGAAGCTTTTGAAGAAGATGCAGACTTTGATGAGCATGAGGGCTTTGATGAAGATGATGATATTGATGAAGTTGATCAAAACGATCATGACATGCCCAATGCTCACTCCGGTGGGAATCACAGTCATGATGTCGAGATTGGACAGATGGCTCACCAAAATGCCCAGATTCACAATCCGGCTGCAGCCCAATTTACGGCCGTTTCCTCAGGCAATTGGACCAATCCGAGTATCTGGGAAGGGGGTGCAGTCCCCACTGAGAACGCCACTGTTGCGATCTCAACAGGTGCTGTTGTTACCGTTGATTCAGTGATTCAAACTCGTTTTAAAAGCATCGCCATTGACGGCACTTTACGATTCGCAACAAATGTCAATACAGAGCTGTGGGTTGACACCATAACGAGTGGGGGTGATGGGGTGTTAGAAGTAGGAACGGCCGTTGATCCTATTGCACCCAATGTCACAGCCCGCGTTGTATTTGCAGACCTTGGCCCAATTGACAAAAGCGTTGATCCCCACCAGCTTGGCCGTGGCGCAGTGCTTCACGGCCAGACTACCATGCACGGTGCACCTAAAACCCACCGCATCACTGTCGGCACCTTTCCCAAAGCTGGGGATAGCATGCTCACCCTTAGCAGTGCTCCTAACGGTTGGCGCATTGGAGATGCCATCGTAATCACCGGGTCACAGGGCAACACAAGTGATGAAGTCAGGGTTGTGACAGCTATCAATGGCGAAACAATTACGCTCGATCAAGCGCTTGAGCTTGACCATGTACCTCCAAAAAGTGATCTCAATTTATGGGTGGCAAACCTGACGCGGAATATTATCTTCGAATCTGAAAACAAAGATGAGGTTTTACGCAGAGGGCACATGATGTTTATGCACACCAACCTTGTTGATATCAATAATGCGAGTTTTCTTGGTTTGGGTCGTACCGATAAACGCATTCCGCTTGATGATGTCTCTTATGACATTGATGATGAAATCGTGGGTAATGGGAACGAAGCCCCTATTCATTTCACCGTGATTCCTGGCCCAGCCAATAACATTCGCGGTCGTTATGCACTGCACGTTCACCGTGCCGGTACGTCTGGAACACCCGCTATCTACAAAGGAAGTGTGGTTGTGGACAGCGTCGGGTGGGGATTTGTGAACCACTCTTCAAATGTACAAATGATTAATAATGTCTCTTACGATGTTCAAGGGGCGGGTTTTTATACAGAAGCGGGTGATGAAGTCGGCTCAATCGTGGGCAATATTGCGATTCGTACGGTCAATGAAGCCTTCACTCTTGATGATTTGGGAGCCATTGATCCTGACTTAGGTCTTGATCGCGGTGATTTTGGTCGAGAAGGAGATGGCATTTGGCTCTCAGGTAATCGGGTCAGCGTCATAGATAATGTCGTTTCGGGGACTTCAGCCCATGGCATCATCTTTTGGGTCGACGGCTTAATCGAACCCGATTTGGGACGTTCTTCCGTTCAAGTCAGTGATTTGCCAAACGGGCATCTTATTCCCAATCGGTTGACGGTTCCTGTTTGGTGGGCACCAGTCGCAGAAGTTCGAGACAATGAGATTTATGGCGCAACGGTCGGATTCCGTTCTCGATACATTCATGCAGAAAATTACATGGGTGACCCAGAGAGTGATTGGCATGCACCTCCTCCACAAGCCTATATCGATACATTAAATCCTGTATTTGATGGCATTACGGTGTGGGGTTCACGAGATGGCTTGCTATTAAACTACAACGAGCGTATTTCTGTTCGCAATGTCCGACTCATCGGGATGGGTGTGCCATTTTGGCACAACTTAGGTCGCACGGCAGCCGTCGGTGTTGGTTTTGATTTGCAAAATGAGAACACGCTTGGTCCCGGCTTTATTGAAAACGTATCGATTGAAGGGTATGAAATGGGTTTCTTAATGCCTCGTCAAAGCGATTGGACGGTCCAAAACCTGTCCCTAAGCAATGTGATTGATATGTTGTTCCATGAAGCACGCCGAGAACCGCGCACAGTAACGATGACGAATGTCTCTTTTGGGAGTTTGGACAACACGGCCGTATCTGGCAGAGAGAACAGTCGTTTCTACATTGTGCTCGATCCCCACTTTGATGATATTACGCATGATGCAAACGCATTAGTA
>JANQSK010000230.1 GCA_028284105.1 Anaerolineae bacterium | reverse complement strand
CTTTAAATAATCGTTCGGCAACATCATTCCAGCCTTCTAAATCATCATCGACAATAGAAGTGGCAGCCCATTTATAATGACAACGAATCGTTCCATTTTGTATCTGAATGCCCCCTAAAGCTTGTTCCAATGTGCCACCGAAGCCATCAGCATCAAAAAAGACCCCATCAATATCAACTAAAATATCTGGATTAGATGAGGTGGGAAGGTCAATGGAAGAAAATCGATTATCATTGATAGGAATCCCAGGCGCAATTGGTGTAATCGTAAAATTCTGAGATCCAGAACATATAGTGTTAATGCGAATATCAATGATGAACTGTCTATCCGATGAAAGGGTGAAATTTATATCATCTGAAACTACACCAGCATATTTAAGAGGTTCTTGATCAGTCGGGAGAGGTGGTGCGGTCCCAATGCAATCACTATCTAAGGAATCAAATATACCATCATTGTCATTATCATCTCCATCGAAACAAGGGGGCACGCCAATTAGCTGGGTTGTAGGAAGGTCAATATGTTCTGGTGTATTACTTGCAGATGATGTGGTTACTCCTAACAGATATTCAGCTGCATCGCTCCAGCCATCTTCATCATCATCGACGAGGGTTGTCCCCGACCATTCGAAATGACATCTTTTCAGATCAGCTTGGAGCTGTACACCCCCAAGAGCTTGTTCTAAAGTATTACCATATCCATCAGCATCAAAGAAAACTCCATCAATATCGAGAACTATATCTCCACTATCTGATATTAAGTTTAAACCAGTAAATCGATTGTTATCTACTGGTAGCCCAGGCGATCCGAGACTAAAATTCTCATTATAATCAACAATCCCACATCTTAATGAGTGTACAATAATTCGGGTTATAGACTCCCTATCATTTGACAGAAAAATTGTTATATCTCCAGAATTAGAGTGATCTCCTGAGTAAACAATCGGAAGTGGTTCCGAAGGTAATGGTTGATTTGCTCCAACACAACTTGGTTCGGCATTATCCACGAATCCATCAAAATCATTATCGTTTCCATCATGACAGGAATCTGGACCTAATAATTGCGTTGTTGGAATTAAAGCATGCTCTGGTTCGATACCTGAACCGGTAGAACCATCAATTAATAATTCTTCAGCTTCGGTACTCCAGCCATCACCGTCATCATCTGGTAAGATTGAAGCAGCCCATCTAAAATGGCAGCGTTCAAACTCTTTTTGCATTTGGACACCGCCAATTGCCTGATCCCGAACACCTCCAGCATCGGGTATCACGTCAAAAAAGACGCCGTCAATTGTAATAGTTTGGCCATCGGGCAAATCGGTTGGTAAATCTTGGGCAGAAAAACGGCCGTTGGTATCTAAGCTAATTGGTGTTGTAATCACAAATGATAAAACGCCACCGCAATTAAATGAATCAACAGAGAGCGTTTCAATCATCGTCCCATCTTCAGATATTGTAATGTCAAACATGCCAATATCTGAATGTCCCCCCTCATACAAGCCCGCAGCAATCAAGGTGTCAACTTCAGTTGATGCCGATACGGGTCGCCCGGACGCATCGTATTTATAGGTGACAACTGAATCATCATCCTCTACGGAGCGCAAATTACCCACAGAATCATAAGCATAGCTCGTCACCATTTCGTTAACGGCATCTGGATTCCATGTTTTTTCCATAAGCTGGTCAATTGCATTATAAGTAAATTCAATTGTATCCCCATTGCGACTAAGGAAAGAAGTGAGGTTTCCGGCAAAATCATAGGTAAAGGTTTCAGTTTGTCCCACAGGATCGACGGTTCCAATGACTCGGTCAAGTTCATCATAGCTAAAATTGGTCACATTTCCGTTGGCATCCTCAATGGCCGTTAAATTGCCCCGAAGATCGTAACTATAGCAAGTTACGCCTGATTGCCCGCATGCAGGGTTTGTTGCACTATTTGTGGCATCAATTACTTTGGTCAGGCGATTCAGGTCATCATATGCAAAACGTGTCTCCCTGCCTTCTCCATCAATTGTTGATACGACATTGCCAGCCTCATCATAGCTAAAACTGGTTACATTGTTAACGGCATCAGTCGTTGTTTCCAAATTACAAAGAGCGTTGTAGCTAAATTGTGTAACGCTTTCTTCGGCTAGATTTAGGGCACTTGTAATTGAACTAATTTGACCAGGACAATCTAGATCTCCATATGCTAGCTCAGTAACTGTACCTAATGCATCAATGATTTCTATTGGGTTTCCATTCCCATCGTAATTTATAGTTGTCGGATTACCCAATGGATCCACAATTGAAGTCACTTGATTAAAAGTGCCCTCATATGTGAAGGTTGTTGTGGCTGGAAAGGCCGGATCGGGAATGGTAGGAAAGCCCCATTCTGTATTCGTAAGCATGTTGCCTTGTTCGTCATAACCGAAAGTGACAACAGAACTGTTGGGTCGAACAATTTCAATCGGATTGCTATCTTCATCTCGAAGAATACTTGTTATTTGCCCTAAGGCATCGACCTGTTGGGTGGTACGGCCAAAGCCATCAGTTTCATAGGTGGTGGTACGGCCCTGACGATCCACATAAAAGGTAGCCACGTCTTGATCTAAAAGAGGGGGAGGAGCCGGGTTGCTCTCACTTCCAAATCCGCTTGATGTATCAACTAAGCCTTGAGTCTGATTGGGTTGTAGTTGTGTTGTTGCACCGTCTGGTAAGGTGGATCCAGCAATTCGTCCAGAGGATCCATAATGATACTGGGTAGTAAACTCACGCTGGTTTGTTTGTGAGATCATCAAATGGCTCTCTGCTTCATAACCAAAAGTACGGTGGCTGCCGTCTGGATCAATAATTTCAACGAGATCCCCAGCGTCATCATGAATAAATTGCGTGATACGATTTGCAGGATCGCTAATGGTATCAATTAAGCCATCACCGCCATATGTCAAAGTTGTAATCAAACCAGCTGGATCAATTATTGAGGACAGCCGATCAAAGCCATCATAGGTATACACTGTGCTGTTGCCATTCCGGTCACTCATTGAGAGTTGACGGCCGTTGCTATCAAACAGATAAGATGTGCCATCCTTCATAAGTCGTGTAAATGTGCCATCCTCATTTTCAGTTAGCGTTGAATAATCTCCTAGTGGTGGAGTGAATGTACCCCCTTCAGCTGGTTGGAAAGCCAAAGCGACTCCATCGCCATCAGTTATTAAACCAACCCCTTCTGCGTTGATATGTAGCTGATGCAAACCAGCCAGTGTCCATCCAACACCAAACGGGCTGTGTCTTTCAT
>JANQSK010000227.1 GCA_028284105.1 Anaerolineae bacterium | reverse complement strand
ATCGTTGGGCTTGACGGGACGACCACCCAATACAAGTCCAGCCCCTGCCCCATTATCTGAAATGGTGTCATAAATTTTTCGCGGCTCATCAACGCGCGTGTCAATAATTTCGAGCGATGGCACGACGTAATCGGTCGCATCAAGCACCTGCATGAGGTTGACGTTAGGGCCTTCTAGCGGTTTTCCCAGCACGAAGGCGAGTTCAAGCTCAACCCGAGGTACACAAAAGTCAGCGTGCTTAATTTTGGCACCGTCGTGATAAAGAAACTCTTCAAACAAGTATCCATAGTCGGGTTCATCAATTTTGGAAGAGCGGCGCATGGCGATGGAGGTTAGCCCCACTTTGTACCCTACCAGTTTTGACCCAGCCGCCTGTTGGCTTGTTGCCACTTTGCGTGAAATAGCATAGGCATCTTCAAAAGTGATATCTGGATAGCGTGCAGACGGCCGTTTCGTTTGTACCTTGGTCTTGTAAACTTCTAAAATGTCTTCAACACATTCTTGGCGTTGTTCAGGGGTTAGCATGGGGGTCTCCTCCGAGTGCAATTTTCCGAAAATACGAATCAAAATTCAAGTTTGGCTGATTTTACCAGAAGAACGGTCCGTTACCGTATCAACATGATAATCACATTCATTGAAAAGGTCTTTATGGATAAATGATGTGGTCATTTCGACTGGAGCAGAGCGGAATGGAGAAATCGCTAACATCTTTGCCAGAAACCTGCTAAATTGGCAAATGCTTAAGCGATTCTTCGACTTCGCTGCGCAAAAAGCACGCAGCTTCGCTCAGAATGACCCTATAGAACTTAGGATTTGTTCAGCTAACGATCTTGCCATCCTGCAATTGCAGCACTTCATCGACAAATTCATCCACAAGATGATCATGTGTCGCCAACAAAATAGTCACATTTTCCGTTTTGGCTATTTGTTGAAACAAGGTGAGGATCTCAACGGCCGTATTGGTGTCCAACTCACCTGTGGCCTCATCCGCTAAGATGATTTTAGGCTCATTAGCGATAGCTCGCGCAATGGCTACGCGCTGGTTTTGCCCTCCAGAGAGTTCAAACGGACGATGGGTCGACCAAGGGCCAAGTCCAACTTTTTCTAAGCAAGACATCGCTCTTTCACGGCGCGCACGATACCCCAAACCAGTGATGCGCAGCATAAGCTCAATATTTTCATAGGCGGACAGAGAAGGCAGCAATCCAAACGCTTGGAACACAAAGCCTACTTCTTTTTTGCGCCAATTCGTCACATCCCGTTCGCTCATTTCAGAAACGACCTGGTCATAAATGGTGATTTTCCCTGAAGTCGGTTTATCTAATCCCCCAAGGCAGTTGAGCAAGGTGGTCTTGCCGCTCCCTGACCGCCCCTTGAGCGCCATAAACTGACCAGCGTCGATTTTAAGGTTGAGGTTTTGCAGGGCATTAACGGCCGTTTCGCCGCGCCCATACACTCGATTTAAGTTCTCAATATTTACCGCAGTCGTCATATCGTTTAACCAAACTGTATTATGATTCTTGACAGGGTTTAGGTTGATTCAACCCTGCATTAATTGCCTCAATCAGATCCCCTTTCGCACTATCACCAGACAGCTCCCAAAACATCGCACCGCCGAGCTGATGCTCATGCACATAAGCCATCTTATGACAGATTGATTCCGGATCGTCATACCCCCAAAATGTATCGCCATCAAATAAGAAAGGCATCTTTGCCTCATCTTGCCAATATCGAGGCAAATCAGATTCAATTAGCACTTTGTAATCTTCAAATCCAGGCTCTCGAGACGCTGGTGCCGATTGTCCAGCCTGTTGGAATAAGCCATTGTTTTCGGCAGAAACGGCCGTCCAGCCGCGTCCGTAAAATGGCACCCCCATCACCAATTTTTCGGAGGGAACACCAGACGCCAAATATCCTTGAATGGTGCTGTCCACGGAAAAGACAGTGGGGACAGTTGGATCGGAGCGCAGTGAAAACAAGTTGGCATGAAAATTGGTCGTTTGTTCCCATCCCCCGTGAAAATCATAGGTCATCACATTGATGAAATCGAGGGATTCATGAATCTTATCAAGTTCAAGCTGTTCATATTTACTCGGGCCAGCAGCTGTGGCAACAGTAAGCATCAATGGCTCATCGATACCCAGCTCGTCAGCTACCGCATCAAGCTGTCGGCGGAATTCAGCAAGCAACAGGGTGAAATTTTCACGATCTTCAGGTCGATAGGTGTTGAGTGGATGCCCAGAAGCGGCTGGATATTCCCAATCGATGTCAATGCCATCAAACACACCAAAAGCTGCCCCATCTCCTCCTTGCCCAGCTTCGTTTGAAGACGGTAAATTGCCTCGGACAAAGAGGTCAATACAGGACTCGATCAGCACGGCTCTCGATTCTTCGGTCAAAGCCGCATCAGAAAACCATTTTGACCAAGTCCAGCCACCCAATGAAATCAAAACCTTGATATTTGGGTGGGCTTCCTTTAACGCTTTGAGCTGTTGGAAATTGCCCAAAAGCGGACGCGGTGTTTCTAATACTTCTTGTTCAATCGTTCGAGAAGCATCTAAATACGGCCGTTGATAATCTGCCCAAGGATCACCCAATTCACAAATGATGCCGGACTCAGCCGAACGACCGTCTGCTGGTCGAACATTGCCAAAGGCGTAATTGATGACCGTCAATTTTTCGGCCGTGCCTGACGCCACAATGTCATGGACTTCATAATTTCGGTCATAAATGTTCCACGCCGGATAATAGCCGACTACTTCAAACTGTTTAGACACGGCCGTATTCCTTTGGCAGCTCGCCAATAAAATCAAAAATAGAGACGCAATCAATAAACGAGATTTTGTCATCGAAAAAATTATACTGTTTCGCCCAGCTTGATCGCCTCAAAAATACGCATGCGCCACAGCAAGAGCGACAGCACACCAAAGGCTAATAAGAACAAGAGCCCAAATAAAATGTATACTTGGGAAATAGCAGGCCATGCAATTTCAACCAAATAAGGAGGCACAAAGTCTGTCTGTCGAGTCCCCGTTTGTAAGAATGGCACAAACTGCTGGCTAATCCACACGCCAAGCCCCGTGCCTAACCCCAAACCAGACAAAATCAAAAGCGCCAGTTCCCACGCCACAAACCGCATCATGTGCGGCACAGATAAACCAACGGCTCGTAAAACACCTAGCTCAATCATGCGTCGGCGGAATGAGAATACGGCATATAAGAAAAAGCCAAGCACGGTCAAAAGCGCAGAAGCCACAAATCCAACTGACAACAAGCCAAATACGCCTTGACGCTGAGGTTGAACGAGGATCTCTTCGATGCGAGTCTGCGGTTGACGCCAAACCGTGTTTACAGCACGCTGTTCGTTTAGCGACTGTTCAAACACAACTTCATCAAATTCAGATGTTGTTTCAATCCAAACTCGATAAGGAAGTTCACCGCCGACTTCTTCAAATACAGTGCCTAAATTCCCCACGTAAATAAATTCACCATCGTCTGGATAATAAGTTGGGAAAAAGTCGAACGAAGCCACAATTTCAGCATCCAAAGAGACACGACCACCACTCGCTGAAATATCAAGCGGCACCACATCCCCCACGGATAAGCCCGTTTGCTCCAATAGCTGCGTCGATACGATGATGGACTCTTTTGAGCGAGCCAGAGCATTCATCAAGCTCCCCAAACGGTATTCAGAAAAATCCCAGCGCCAATACACGACTTCACCAAAGCTATCCCGATCGATGCCCACAAATTCCCCTTCGACAAATTGATCACCAACCCGAATATTGGCAGGATAACGCCCAACCCGACTCGCCGCTTCAACACCCTCAATGGATTCATAAGAGGACGCGGGCAAATAAAACTCCGTACTCGCATCAGCTGGTTGGGCAAAAAAGCGATTATCAGCGGAGGTGGTCGGTTGGTTGAGCAAATTCATATCTGCACCCACTTGGTAATACCATTGATCAAACAGTTGAAGATCGAAGGTACGTGCCAATGAGGCAGTGAATACAGACAGGCTCACGGTTAGGGTCAGCAGCACTAGAGGTGTGGTGTAATATCCCGGCGAACGGGCCAAATAGCGGGCTGCCTGTAAGAGACCCACACTCTTTGTAAATGTCAACACCCCTGCCACAAGACGCATAATGAGTGGCAAAAAACGTAAAAAGAATAAAGTCACCGCTAAATTTGCTAAGGTTGGCAAAAGCAGCAACAG
>JANQSK010000212.1 GCA_028284105.1 Anaerolineae bacterium | reverse complement strand
TCTGTTTGATGTCGATGTTGATCCACAGATTGGGAAATTTTTTGAACACCTCTTCCACGGTTGGAATACGCAAGCGACTGCCTCGAAATGGATAAGTTTTTCCATTATCTGGCGTGTGCCAATGGCCAGCATCCAATTTTTGCAGCTCTGCAAGTGAATAATCTTGGACGCGCCCTTGTCCATTTGTGGTTCGGTCAACGGTATCATCATGGATAACAACCAACTCGCCATCTTTGGATGAATGAATATCAAGCTCTAAGCCATCAATCGGTAGATGGGCTGCCCAATCTAGGCTCAACATCGTGTTTTCAGGATAGTAACCACGCCAGCCGCGATGCGCTAAAACGATTGGACCCCCATCTTTTGAAAACGGCCGTTTTGGCAAGCGAATTGAATTCTCCATACATACTCCCAATGGGTTGATTATCTATCTCTAATTTCCAACAATAGATCGGGTCGATCGGTGATCAATCCATTGACCCCAGCCTCGATCAGTCGATGCATTTGCTCTTCTTCATTCACCGTCCAAACATGAATGTTGATATTCAGCTTTTGTGCGTTTTGGATGAATCGGTCGGTAGTCACGTGGGTCCGACCTAAAACAGGTAAATTAAAATACTCCGGCACTTGAAACGCATCAGCCGGTGAATCAAAGAGCGCACTTAATAACAGGGTGTTCAAAATAAAATAGTTTTGAATTTCAGCCTGCACCATCGACGTCGCCACTTCCGGACACGTTTCACGAAATTCGACTATCGCATTTTGGTTAAATGAGGCTACTAAAATTTGCTCTTCTTTGCCATACTCACGAATTAGTTGGCAAAATGGCTCTGCTATGGATGGTGCCTCTTGTTTGATTTCAATGTTCATTGGCATTTCTGGAAATGCCCTAAACACCTCATCCAAAGCGGGAATAGTGACTCCTTCACCTCGGAAGGGATAAGTCTCTCCATCATCAATCGACCAATCATATGCCGCATCATAACTTTGCAATTCAGCCAGCGTGAGGTCATTAACACGGCCGTTTCCATCCGTGGTGCGATCCACCGTATCATCATGAATGACCACAAGTTCACCATCCGCACTGCTGTGGATGTCCATCTCCAACACATCAACCCCAAGCTCAACCGCATGGGTAAATGCCATCATTGTGTTATCAGGCCGAACAAGGTTGCCCCCTTGGTGTGCAATCACGAGAAAACCGTCGTTGTTGGTGAAAAACGGCCGTTCTTCGACAGGCTGCACCCGCCAAGCTCGCCAAACAACAAATAGGAGTGCAAAAAGAAGAAAAACAAGGAGCATTTGACCAAACTTTTTCATGGGCCAAGTATACTGGTTAATTGGTTGATTGGGGATTGGTTGATTGGTTATCAGGATAAGTCAGTTGTTTCCCGTAACTTGTAACCAATAAAATTGCCATTTTTTAACCCTGCAACTCAGCCACTTTAGAACCCCATATCTCCCAAACCCTAATAACCAATAACCAATGACCAATTACCAAATCCAATGCGCCAAAAATCAAAAAAAAGTGTATACTCTCCAACTGGGCATTTTGCTCGAAATTTAACTTTTATAGACACCGGAGTGAATCAATGGCACGTCGAGCCGTATTTCCATTTACAGCCATCGTAGGACAAGAGCACATGAAACGTGCACTCATCCTTAATGCAGTTAGCCCCCGTATTGGTGGGGTTCTAATTCGCGGTGAACGCGGGACTGCAAAATCTACCGCCTCTCGTGGGCTAGCCGCCCTTTTACCTGACATCGAAGTCGTGGCCGGAAGTCGTTTCAACGACGATCCAGCGCGCCCTGATGAATGGAGCGAAGAAACGCGTGATAAATATGGTTCTGGGGCTTCCCCTGATGCGGAAATGCGACAAACGCCATTTATTGATTTACCTGTAAGCGCCACGGAAGACCGCGTTGTCGGTACCCTTGACATCGAAAAAGCGATCAAGACCGGTGAAAAACATTTTGATCCTGGTGTATTGGCTTCTGCGAATCGTGGTTTACTCTACGTCGATGAAGTGAACCTCCTTGATGACCATGTCGTTGACCTCTTGCTCGACTCTGCAGCGATGGGTGTGAATATCATTGAACGTGAAGGAATCAGCTTCACCCACCCAGCGAAATTCATTTTGGTTGGGACGATGAACCCTGAAGAAGGGGATTTGCGTCCACAGCTACTTGACCGCTTTGCATTTTCAGTAAATATGTCCGGTTTGGCAGACTCAAGACAGCGTGTCCAAATTATGGAACGCCGCATCAACTTCGAAACCGACCCAGAAGGGTTCAATGCGATGTGGAAAAACTCTGAAAAGCAACTCTCTGACCAAATTGCAGCCGCTCGTAAAATAGTGGCAAAAGTGAAATACACCCGCCGTGATTTGATGTCAATCGCTGCTTTAACCAGCTCTATGAATGTGGATGGTCACCGTGGTGATTTGGTGATTTTACGCGGTGCACAAGCTCACGCTGCTTTCCAAGGTCGCGACTACATTACGGATGAAGATATCATTGTGGCGGCTGAACTCGCGCTACCTCACCGTGTGAAAGGGCGCGTATTCCAAGACACGGCCGTTACTGCTGACAATCTCCAAGAGCGACTCGAAGACGCCCAAGCCGAAATGGGTGATGGCGACTCAATCGAGCCAATGGATGATGACACAAAAACTGACGACGTAAAAAAAAAGCATTAGACTCGGCTGAGGAAGGTGAAGGCGCGGATGTTGACCAACGCGCCGAAGCTGGCCCCCAATCTGTTCCATCTGCTCCCCAAGAAGGGAAATGGTGGGAAGGGGGCCAAAAGATTGCCTCTAAACAAGAGTTCTCCGCCCGCCGTTTAGACACTCAGCTTGAT
>JANQSK010000191.1 GCA_028284105.1 Anaerolineae bacterium | reverse complement strand
GCTGGGATCCTTCTTGGGAGTGGCAATCGTTGTTCCAACCCGGATTTGTGCATCCTGTTATTACCGAGTTTTTCTACCAAAATAATCGTTGATTTGTAGATATAACAAATAAAAAAGGGCGGCAATTCAAAATTGCCACCCTTTTTGTTGAAAGAAAGAGAAACGGCCGTTTCTCATCTCCTTCAAAAAGATAGGGGTTTTTTATTCTTCTGCTTCTTCGAATTCACTCCGGTCAAAAATCACATAGGGACCCGTATATTCATCTAAAATGCCATATTGCCCAGTGTAGGTGTAACCCATGTAATCTTCAAAAATAAAGATTTTGGGTGGGAAGTACGTAAAAGTCGAGAACATGATAGTTAAGACGGCAATGATAGCCAATCCACGATTTCGCACGCTGGTTCCCAAAGACTCACGCTGCATATAATATGAGCTAGCGATGTGGGCGAGGATTACCCCAAGCACGCCTGTTGAAATGTCTGCCCAAAGAAACCCTTTTCCGTAAATGGGTAATGCAAAGGCCAAATACCCATAAAAAGTAATACAGATAACTAGGGGGGTGATAATTAAATTGAGACTCTTTGCAAAGGCATAGTTATTTGCATCATCCTTGACATAGGTATATTCAACGATGGACCAAAGCAGGGCTGTCCAAAAGTAAAACTTCAAATGTTCCCATGTGCTTTCATTCACAGAAGCGAAAATAGCAACAACACTGTTGTAATTACTAAGTTCATAAGCGAAGTGGAAGAAGCCACCTAGAACAGAGACAAAGAAGATGCCCCCAATCTCCCACCGCATAATATTGCGGTTAGAAGTTAATACTGACCAAATTGAACGTTGTTCTTGTGATGATGAAATTGTTTGTGCCACGTTGAGACTCCTATAAAACGCCAACTAAGAATAAAACGCCAACTACAGCGATACCACCGCCTAAGACGCGTAAAACAGTTGGTCCTACTTCATAATGTTTGGGAATATCCCCAATAAGTACGCCGATAAGGTGGATGATGGCGGTGCCAGTCAAAAATCCAAACGCATAAAGCCAAGGTTGTGCAATTGCAGGCATTTCGGCCCCGTGTGCGTAACCGTGGAAGATGGCAAATAGTGCTACTGCAACCATTGCTACAACAATTGGAAGACTGCGTTCAGCGGCAATAGCGACGCCCAAAACCAAAACAGAAAGGGCGATACCAAATTCGATAGCGGTTAAGCCTATGTCGATAAGGCCAAGTACCCCACCAAGCGCCATCACACCAACAAAGGTAGCAGGGATAGTCCAAATGGCTTTGCCGCCAATTTGGGCGCTCACAATACCCACAGCGAGCATCGCCAAAAGGTGATCTAACCCTAATACGGGATGGGTAAAGCCGCCTAAAAATGATCCGTACTGGATGACCAATGAGTCATCATGGGCAAGCACTGTTGAAGGCATTAACGCCATGATCAAGAATATTAATCCGATAACAATTGTTCTTTTTTGCATAGTGATTTCCTCTTTCCTGTGGTGCAAGTTAACTTTTTTTCCCTACAGTTATTCTTAATGTCCCATATTATATTTTTATATTAAAAACTGAACAATAGGGGTACAAATTAAAAAGTAGTCACTCAATTTAATTTGATTGAGCCGAATTGTACAATCTTTAGGCACGCTTTGTCAAAGTTTTGTCTAGATAATTCAAAGATTGTTTAACTGTAGTTCAGAATAGGATTTTGAAGAGGGGAATCGCAAAACTTATTTAGGTAGGAATTGAAGTAAATCTTCTGTCGAGCTTATACCCCCAGCGATGAGTGTCCCATTGATGACTAAGGCTGGGGTATAAAAAATGCCAAGGCGCACAACGTTTTCGGGATCTTCTAAAATGGGGATTGTTTGAACTTTTGTTTGTTTACGGCCGTTGCCCCAAGCAAGTAATGCCTCAGCAACCTCATCACAAATTGGATTCTCAGAACTCACATAGAGCTGTACGAGATGGGTAATTGATGTTGACTCCATTTAAATATCCTTTAGATATGCTTCTGCTGCAGCGCGATGCACAATAAGCTGCCGACCTTTGCGGCTAACAATATCCAATTTATTCAGCTTAGAGATAATTTCTGAGACGGTGGTACGGACCACACCAATCATGTCCGCGATATCTTCATGAGTAAAGTAAGGGTAAATGGTGAATTCATCGAGAGCACCATAGTCAAGCCGCCGGCCCATGACTAAGAGCGCAATCCCCACCCGCTGATCGGCGCGGCTATGAATCATACCCTGGAGACGACGCAGCGCCTCAACATGAATTTGTGAGATGTAGCGAAACAGGTCGAGGCACATATTGGGGCAGCTCAGCATAAAGGCTCGGAAGTTGAGCTCATCCATGGCACAGACAATGACATCTTCCATCGCTTCTGCCCAAGGCAGTTGGCCATCAACAGTGCCCAATAAAAGCCCCCCAAATGCATCTCCCGGTGAAAAGATATGCATGATTTTCTTGCGCCCATCCGGTGTGAGAACGTAGGTTTTTACGCGCCCAACCTGCAGAAGATACATTTTGTTGGGTTCGTAAGATGGGTCAAAAAGAAGGTCCCCTCGTTTGTGACCCCGAACGGTCACAACTTTGAGAAGGCGTTCCATATCGTCTGGGGTCATATTGTTCCACATTGGAAAGTCGTGGAGTCGAAGTCGCCTTCTGGGAGACGTGCTATATTTTTCGGTGAGTTGGGCTAAAGGATCGCCTATATCTGTTTTGTATACCATAAAAATGAACAGTGCCGTGACTAATTGACGGCTTGAGCCTCATGGATGATTTGTTGGGCAACGGCCGTTACGTGACTTGGGTCATCGACAATATGGTGTTTGGGAAGCAGCCCAAGAGTATGAAGACGTTTTTTGGTGAAGGGCGTGCTGACTGCCATGACGTGCATGTTGGCATTGATTGCTGCTTTTACGCCTGTCGGAGAATCTTCAACGACTAAACATTCCTGTGGAGAAACGCCAAGCTCATTGGCAACGAGATGGTAAATTTCAGGGTCAGGTTTACCATTTTCAACGTCGTCTCGGGTGGCCACAAAATCAAACGCTGTTGAAAGCTCCAAAATGGAGAGCACACGCTGTACTTGTGGGCAGTGTGACATGGTGGCTAAGCCAACGTGCCGACAGTTTGCCCGTGCTAAATTTAATAGTTCGATATTGTGTGCCCATTGATTACTACGAATCACATTGGGATCGGCCAGCATTTCCTCATAAATTTGTAGCCGTATTTGAACAAATGCTTGCCAGGGGGCAGACACCCCAAACACGTTCATTTTTTGGCTTGCTTTAACCTCAAGATTGAATTGTTCAACAAGCGCCATGGCCACTTCGCGTCGGGATAGACCAACGACATCTTTAAACGCTTCAATAACGGCCGTTTCTTCTAAATCGGTTGGACATAAGGAAACGGCCGCTTTGGCATAGGAGATCGCCTTCAAACGCTCTGTTTGCACGAGGGTTCCATCTAAATCAAAGATCATTGTTGAAATCATAGAGGTATTAGTCTGTGGTGAGCAGGCAATTATCGTCACCCAACCCGTTAGGCGCATAACCCTCAGCTTCCCATGCATTAAAGAAGAGATCGCCATTAGCTAGGTATCGAAATTCAAATGTTTGATTGGGGTCCAGCTCAATGGTGGTTTGAAAGACACCTTTTTTTGTTAATTTCATTGGATTAGCTGTTGGATTCCACTGATTGAAGCTGCCAACAACAGAAACGGCCGTTATCTCTACATCCTCAGGTAATTCAGATGCGGGGATTTTAAAGCTCACTTTGCATACATTGCGGGATTTCACATACTTTTTCTGAATCATCTCACCCTCAACTTTTTTACACCAATAAAGCCCTCCCAATCATAGTGTAACGCATCATGCCAAGTTGTATGTTGGGTATCCGACATTCGGGTAGGGAGAACCATCCAAAATTGGCTTATAAAATCAATTTGTTGACAGGCTTAAAAAAGGTGATATCCTACTAACACGGTTTACTAACACGATTTAGTAACTCGGTTTAGTTGTTTTGACACAAAATATTGGATGATTTTAGTTCTTTAGGAAAACCCCCTAAAGAAATGGGTGAGAATTTGTTGAACTCGTATAATAAAGAGATGACAAATATAAATAAAAAGCCCAAAAAAGCATCAATGCAGGATGTCGCGAACCTGGCTGGTGTCTCTCGTACAACGGTGTCATTTGTCATCAATAAAGTGACGAAGGGGAATATCCCAGAAGAAACACAACAACGTGTTTGGAAAGCTGTTGAAGAACTCAACTATCGACCGAATGCCATTGCAAGAGGTCTACGTGCTCAAAAAACCAACACGATTGGTTTTATTACCGATGAGGTCGCGACAACGCCCTTTGCAGGACAAATCCTGCAGGGGGCGCAAGACCTTGCTTGGCAACATGAGATATTGTTGCTCACAGTCAACACTGGCGGTAATCAAGAGATTAAAGAAACGGCCGTTTCTGCACTCCTTGAACGCCAGGTTGATGGCATTATCTATGCCACAATGTACCATCGTCAGGCCAATCCGCCCCAAATGATTCGTTCTGTCCCGTGTGTTTTACTCGACTGCTTTGTAGAAGATGCCTCAATCCCCTCGGTTGTTCCTGACGATTATACTGGTGGCTTTGAAGCAACCGAATATCTGATTAACAAAGGCCATACTAAAATTGGCTTTGCTTGTGATATCAATGATGTTCCTGCTAAATTTCAGCGGATGCAGGGATATAAGGATGCTTTACAAAAACATCATATTCCTTTTAGGTCAAACTATGTTGACTACGGAATTAGTTTTCCTGATGGGGGCATCAAAGCTGCAACAACGATTTTAAATCAGGCTGATAGGCCCACTGCTCTTTTTTGTTACAACGATAGAATGGCGATGGGTGCCTACAAAGTTGCTCAAGAACTCAATCTTTCCATACCCACTGACTTAGCTATTATTGGGTACGATAATCAAGAAATCATCGCCCCATATTTAGACCCACCTCTTACCACAATGCAGTTACCACATTATGAAATGGGAAAGTGGGCTGTGCAAAAAATATTTCAGCTTGTTAATCAATCGGATAATCAACCTTTAGTGAACATTCAGCACAAGTTGCCTTGTCCGATCGTTATTCGAAACTCGATTTAATATTGTATTCGAGTAAAAGGAGAGGGCGTTTTATTTTGAGAGTTAAAGTCGAATAAATCCTTCATAAAACGGCCGTTTTGGCCCAATTCATTATTATCTAACTTATTTAAGGAGAGAGAAATGTTATCCACACGAAAGTGGCGGTTTAGAACTGCCTTTCTATTATTATTTGCCTTCCTGCTCGTTGCTTGTGGCGGAGACAATCCGGCACCTGCTGAGCCAGAAGACACCACAGAATCTTCTGATAGTGAAGATTCGTCTTCGTCAGATGAAGATATGGCTGAAGATGAGGACATGGCTGAAGATGAAGATGTAAGTCAGCCAGAAGTAGAAAATGAAGGGGATGCTATTCCTCTATCAATGTGGTATCACGGTGGAGGTAACTCCGTTGAACGTGATCTTATCATCCAAGTCATTGATGATTTTAACGCTTCACAAAGTGAATACTTTGTCGAATTCCAAGACTTCCCGCAAGAAAGCTACAACGAATCCATTGTGGCCGCAGCACTAGCGGGCGAACTTCCTGACATCATTGATGTCGATGGTCCTGTTATGCCTAACTGGGCATGGGCAGGGTACATGCAACCATTGGAGCTATCTGATGGGGCACTCGATGGTTTCCTCCCTGGTGCAATCGGTGAATGGAATGGCGAAATCTACTCAGTTGGCTTATGGGATGCCGCGATCGCAATCTTTGCTCGCCGCTCTGATTTGGAAGCAAACAATATTCGTATTCCTACATTAGATGATCCGTGGACCCTCGAAGAATTTGACTCAGCCTTAGAAACACTCCAAGCAACTGGTGAATTTGAGAATGCACTGGATGTAGGTATGGCATGGACTGGGGAATGGTACCCTTACGCTTTTTCACCATTGATGCAATCTTTTGGTGGTGACATCATCGATCGCTCAACCTTCACAACGGCTGAAGGCGTCATAAATGGCGATGAAGCCATCGCATTTGGCGAATGGTGGCAATCTCTCTTTGATCGTGGATTGGCCCCAGGAACGTCTCAAGATGGTGCTGATCGTGACACTGGTTTTATCGACGGCCGTTATGCACTCCAATGGAACGGTAACTGGGCTGCTGTTGCCGCCCTTGACGCAATTGGCGACGATTTGCTCTTCCTGCCAGCTCCTGATTTTGGCAACGGTAATCGTATCGGTTCTGCTTCTTGGCAATTTGGCGTTTCGGCTGATAGCGAACATCCAGATGGGGCCAATGCCTTTATCGAACATGCGCTACAAGACCAATATTTGGCTGCTTTCTCTGAAGGGATTGGTTTGATTCCTGCTACCGAGAATGCCGCCGCGATGACCACTAACTATGCGCCTGGTGGTCCGTTGGAAATCTTCTTTGAATACAGCAATCAACAAGGTACCTTGCGTCCTCCAACCCCTGCCTACCTATCAGCTGCTTTAACTTTCGAAAAAGCACTGGCCGATATTGCCAATGGTGCTGATGTTATTGACGCATTAGATACCGCGGCTGACGAAATCAACGCCGATTTGGAAGCCAATGATAGCTATGGCTTTGATGGTTCGGTAGTTGGTCCAGATATCCAAAATGATGACATTGCGACAGGGGCAGTTTCTGTAGTAGTTCCTGAACAGGATGATGAAGTCAATCAACCACAGGTTGAAATGGAAGAGGGTGAAATTGAATTAACAATGTGGTATCACGGTGGTGGTAACTTCACTGAACGAGATATCATCATCCAAATTATTGATGACTTCAATGCATCACAAAGCGACTACTTTGTGACGTTCCAAGATTTCCCTCAAGAAAGTTACAATGAATCAATCGTTGCCGCCGCTTTAGCAGGCGATTTGCCTGACATTATCGATGTTGATGGGCCGATTATGCCTAACTGGGCGTGGGCCGGATACATGCAACCGCTAGATTTGCCTGATGGCTCGCTCGATAATTTCTTGCCGGGTGCTATTGGAGAGTGGGATGGTGAAGTCTACTCAATTGGGCTTTGGGATGCTGCTATTGCTATGTTTGCCCGTCGCTCTGTTTTGGAAGCAAACAATATTCGCATTCCTACCTTGGATGAACCATGGACATTGGAAGAGTTTGATTCAGCGTTAGAAACATTACAAGCCACTGGTGAATTTGACCATGCGCTGGACGTTGGGATGGCATGGACCGGTGAATGGTATCCTTATGCATTCTCTCCGTTGATGCAATCTTTTGGTGGCGACATTATTGACCGTACAACTTACACCACATCAGAGGGTGTGATCAACGGTGATGAAGCCATTGCATTTGGTGAATGGTGGCAATCTCTCTTTGATCGCGGATTGGTACCAGGAACATCTCAAGACGGTGCCGATCGTGATACAGGCTTTGTCGACGGCCGTTACGCTCTCCAATGGAACGGGAACTGGGCTGCGTTGCCAGCTTTAGAAGCATTTGGTGATGATATGCTTTTCTTACCAGCTCCTGATTTTGGAAATGGCAATCGTATCGGTTCTGCCTCTTGGCAATTCGGGGTTTCAGCAGATAGCGAAAATCCAGAGGGTGCCTTTGCATTTATTGCGCATGCTATTCAAGATCAATATCTAGCTGCTTTCAC